>JBNGDO010000016.1:0-6824 GCA_049975385.1 Anaerolineae bacterium
CGTAATTCGTAATTCGTAGGGAGGTTAAACCATGGATGAACTAAAAGCTTTGTTGGAAAAAATCGGTTCGGTTGGTGATGAAATCAACGTGGATGCCGTCTTCGGCAAACCGGAGATGGTTGGAGATCGCGTACTGATCCCGGTGGCGGAGATCGCCTACGGGTTTGGTGCGGGTATGGGCGGCGGTCCCGGCGGTTATAGTAAGGACCCTGGCGACGAAGAGGTTGACGAGAGCAGTGAGGGCGAGTGCGACGAGGAGTACGGCGCGGGCGGTGGTGGCGGTGCCGGTGGGCGCGCGCGTCCCATCGCCTACATCGAGGTTGGCCCGGATGGAACCAAGGTCGAGCCGATCATAGATGAGCAGAAGATTGCCCTTGCCGGTATTCTGTTGAGTGCCTGGGCTATCGCATGGGCGGGCCCGACGCTTATGACGTTGTTTAACGCGCTCTTTGCGCCCAGAGAGTGATGCAACGTATTGAGCACAACGGCCTGGTCTGGTATGCTTTTGCCGGATCAGGCCGTGATTTTGAACACAATTGTGTCCACGCCTGTATCACCCGTCTAGGCGGGGTCAGCGAAGGTCAATGGTCGACGCTGAACCTGGGAAGCACAGTCGGCGACGACCCACGGGCGGTGCAGGAAAATCATCGTCGACTTTTTGACGCCTTCGGGATTACGCGCGCGCAGGTCGTCAGTCCGTTTCAGGTACACGGGCGCAACGTGGTGCGTGTTCGCGCGCGCGATGGCGGGATGGTCATCCCGGCGACGGATGCGCTGATCACCGACGCGCCGGGCGTGGCGTTGCTGCTGCGCTTTGCCGATTGCGCGCCGGTCTTGTTCTACGATCCCGCGCGGCGCGCTGTGGGACTGGCTCATGCCGGATGGCGCGGAGTCGCGGCAGGTGTTGCGTCAGCGACGGTGCAGGCGATGGCGGCGGCTTTTGGATCGCGCCCGGAGGATGTGTGGGCGGGCATCGGCCCGGCGATTGGCCCGCAGCACTACAGCGTCGGGGCTGAAGTGGTTGAGGCGATTCAGGCGACGTTGCCGCAGGATGCGCAGGCGGCGACGCACTGTGACGGGCGCTGGATGATGGATTTGCCGGCAGCCTTGGAGGCGCAGTTGCGCGCTGTGGGTGTCACGCAGGTAGAAAAGTCCGGATTATGTACGGCCAGCCGCGTCGATGAGTGGTATTCGCATCGCGCCGAAGATGGACGCACCGGGCGCTTTGGCGTGTTAGTTATGCTGAAATCGTTACAAACAGCAACAAGTGGCGGATTGTGATCCGCCGCAAGCGTTTAACAAACTTATTCGGCTTGCGCGGGATCATAATCCCGCGCTGCGCTCAAATGGTGAATTCTACTCTAATCCCTCAATGCGGTAAGTAAACCCCAAAATATCCAGGATGGCAGAATCTGTACCCTGCGGGCGCGAGAACTGCACCTCAAAATCCTGAAACCCGTCCGGCCCGACGTTCCACGGCAGCAGTGGCGTGGAAGCTTGGAGCGTTGCCGCGCCGCCGGTGTAGGTGAACTTGATGTTATCCAGCGTCACGACGAGCGGCGATTCGCCATCGTTGTAGATCGTGCCGTTGATGACGATCACGTTGCGGGTGCCGTCGTCGAAGACGTCGGACAATTGTACGTCGGGGATCGCGGGGCCGGGTTGTGGCGGCTCATAGGTCAGCGCGAAGCGCGTGCTGTTGGCCGAGGTGGTGTCGCTGCGGAAAATCCACGTGACGGGCGAGGGCATCGTGCGCGGCACCGTATAACCGGCGCTGCCGGTAGCCGTCTCGTTAGGTACTATAGAACGCGCGAGTGTGCCGTACTGGCCCAGTTTGGTAGCCGTTGGATCAAGTGTGTAGCGTTGTCCGGCGTTGTCCTCGAGCACCATGTCGAAGAAAGCGGCGTTCATCTCTGTGGTGTTCTCGTTGGTCACTTGATACTCGATGATGAAGTAGAGCGTCGCACCATCCTCTTCCACGTGCGTTTGCAGGATCTCAATCTTAAGACCGTCCACCCGCTGATCCTGGGAAAAGATGCTCTCCTCAGGCAGATAGCGCGCCTTGACGATCAACCGGGTTGCCTGCTCGCTCTCCAACAGCACCACGGTCAGTCCCGGCTTATCTTGTGCCATAGGCGATAGATCCCCGCTATCGATGCGCTGGATTTGCGGCGTGCCGAAGGCGAGCACGCTGCCGTTGTCGAGCGTGAGCATGATGCGGTCCGCGCTGGTCAATCCGGCGAGCACAGACTCGGTCGTTGGCGCATACGGCAAGCCCACGACATAATTGATCACTGTCCCATAGAGCCACACAGCGATGCTGCGTTGTTCGTAGGGCAAAGGCCAGCGTCCCTGGTCCGGCGTTACCGGCACCACGGGGTAGATAGTCCCGGCGATGTCCAATTGATTGGGCAGGATGGTGACGACAGGAGCGCCACTCTCCTGCACGACAGGAATGTTGTCAGGGATGGCAGGCGGAGACGTGAACGTGGATAGTTTGACGATCTTTGCCTCTTCTGCGCCGCCGGTGGGGCGTTGGGCGCGCATGTTGAGGAGGTAAGCGACCCCTACACCGACGATGATGACGGCCCCGAGCATGATGAGCAGGATGGCCCAGGTGGGAGGATAGATCCCGCGGGACGCCACACTCTGAGACGCATCGCGCGGTGTCGCGTTGGCTGGCGGTGGCGTGATGGTTGCCGGTGGTGGTGTCATCGTCGCGTGTGACGGCGGTTCCGTAGACGGTGGCGGTGGCGGGGTCGCCGTATCCGGATCGGTCGATACGTTGAGCAATTCATCGTAGATCTGACGTTTCTGCGGGTCGGCCAGGCGTTCGTAAGCGTCGTTGATGTCCTTGAACCGTTCCTCGGCATCCGGCGCGGCGTTGCGGTCGGGATGGTATATCCGTGCCATGTGCCGGAAGGCCATCCGCACCTCTTCTGGCGTCGCGTTCGGCGTAATGCCGAGAATTGCATAATAGTCTTTGATCGTTCTCGATGTCATATAGTGTGCTCTCGCTTGTCGGACCGGTGGAAATACCCGCGGTCAAGACTGCATACGGTTTAGACGACGTTATGGAAGGGTGACAGGGAGCGCAGGCGGCGCAATGCGCACGCTCACTTCAGGTTTGGCGGCTTCGACGAGCCGGTCGAAGCCCAAGAGCGGGATCAACACTCGCACCGTGCCCACAGTGGATACGGTGAAGGAAATCTGCCCCTGATCATCGGTGTAGCCGCGCGCCAGTTCCGCTTGGGTTTCCGGCGAATGCACAGTGACGAAGAAACCCGGCACGCCCTCGCCTGCGCCCGGCAGCCCATCGTTGTTGGCGTCGTAATAGACGATGACGCGGAACGTGCGGAAACCGCTGGGCGCCGGTGTGCGTGTGGGCGGCGCTGGTGTCGTCACCAGTCGGAAATCCAGTTCGCGGTTTTCTCCCCCGGCGTCCGGCGGCGGGGTGGGCGTGGCGACCGGCGATACCGGCGTTTTAGGCGTAGCCGTCGCTGCCGGTGCGGTCGTGGGCGGCGGGGTGGCGTCGCCCTTGCCGGGAGAGGGCGTGGCTGTCGTTTGCGCGCCCGGCACGTTCAGCTCGCAGCGGAGGGTGTAGGCGCTCTGGGCCGCGTCCCGCACATCCATGCGGTCGCCCTGCCCGACGAGGATGTAGAGCCAGCCTTCGTAACTGGCATAGTAGGAGAGCCGGCTGTTGAAGTTGCCCAGGGCGAGGTCGTCGTTCGCCATCACGAAGTAGCCGTCACCCGGCCCAGTGTAGAACACCATGCGTGGATCGACGCCGGGATCGAGGTTGCTGGTCTCGCACGTCAACTGCAAGCCCGGCTTTACCCGGATTTTGAAGTAGTCGTTGTCCACCGTGGCCCCGCCCCACGGCATAAAGTTGCAGTTGTAGTTTAGTCCCGACGCGATGGTGGTCGCCAGTTCGAAACTGTAGTTCGGTTCGTACGCATCGTAGCCGCTGGGCCAGGTGGCCCTGGGCGTGTTGGTCGGGCTGGAGGGCGTGGGCGTGTTGGTGGGCGTGCGCGTAGGCGTTTCGGTGGGGGTGGGGGTGGGCTGCAGGATAATGACTTCGAGCAGGTAGTCGACCTCGGCGTTGGAAGGCGAGGGCGTCGTCACCGCCGAGACGCACAGATAATAAGGTGCGGGGGTATTCGCCTGCAAGGTCAATTCCACCTCGTGGTTGCTCGACGTGGTGTTGCCCATAATGTAGTACCCGTTGTGATCGTAGACCTTGAGCCAGCGGGTCAGCCCGTAATCGGTTAAGATAAGACGGTATTGCAGGCCGAGGATGGTGTTGGCAGCGAAACAGTCCACGTCGTAAAGGTTGGTGATCGCGCCGAAGATCCTTCCGGGCACGGTAAAGGGATCGGCAGTTCCAACGGTGTCATTGGGTTCGGTTTCACCTGGAATATTTTCGGGTGTGGGCATTGGCGTTTCTGTAGCCGTGGGAGTGTTGGTGGGCGTGGCTGTGCTGGTGGATGTGGCTGTGGGAGTGACCGGCTGTTCCACGACGACGGTGTAATCGGTTGGCCCGGCGGTGGAATCGTTGTTTGGCGCACTCACGCGAATGTAGTAGAGCGTAGTCGACGCTGAAAAGGTGAGGTCGACTGTCGGATTTGCCGGATCTGTTTGGGCGCTTGCTACCCAGATGTAGGCATTTGTATAAACGTCGATGCGGCGCTCTTGTGTGCTTTCGCGGGTGATACTGATCGTGTAGACCTGTCCGGTTCCTGTACTGATTCTGAAGTAGTCTTCATCGGCGAAAGGGCTGATCGCACCGGTCATGTTGCCGGGAATAACGAATGTGTTTGCATCTGCAAACTCGTCGTTTGGTTCAACCTCAGCAGCCGCCGGCGCAAGAGGACCCGCGCTGCTGTCCCACGGCGGCGCTGCACCGAGCGTCATCAACGTCACGCTAAGCACGATCACCAGTGTCGCCAGTCCGGTCGTCCATCGTTTCACTTGTGCGTTCATTCCCATTCCTCCACCGCGAATGCGGCCGGCTTTATCCAGACTACAAAAGTCTCACGAGGCGCCTGGTCGAGCAAATATGACGTTGAACACCCGGTCTGCACATCACAGTACGTGCTGAGACTTTTGTAGTCTTTAACTCGCTAATGCGCCGAAATCGGTTCCATCGGGGCCATGCTGGCCAACAATCGTTTCGCCCCGATCCCATTGGTAAAAAGGACGGTGACCATTTCGCTCCGTCCGTCCATCTGGCTTTCCAAGACAATGCCTTCGCCATAGTGCGTGTGCCGCACGCGCTGTCCCTGGCGATATTGCAGTTGCGGCGCGGGAGCCGGCGCGCGTTCTCTCGATGTGTATGCGCCCGGTGCGTGCGTCGCCGATTCTTTCCAGCTCGCGCCCCAACTGCGCGATTCTTTTTTCCTCCGTGCGCGCCGCGGGCGATCCAGAACGGCGTCCGGCAGATCGCTCAAGAAGCGCGAGGGGGCGGAAGGATCGCCGCTGCTGTAGTACTGGCCCCAGCCACGGCGGAAGGCGTAGGTGAGGTAGAGGCGCTTCTCGGCGCGCGTCATCCCCACGTAGAGCAAGCGCCGTTCCTCGGCTACCTGTTGTGGTGAATCGAGCGAGCGGCTGTGCGGCAGCATCCCCTCCTCCAGCCCGGTGAGGAAGACGACGGGATATTCCAGCCCCTTGGCGCTGTGCAGCGTCAGCAGCGTGACCGCCTGGACTTCCTCGCTGAGTTCGTCCACGTCGGCGACCAGGGCCACGTCGGTGAGGAATTCGGGCAACGTGATACCCGGCGCGTCGGCGACGACAGCGCGCAGCGCCTGGATGTTCTCCCAGCGCGATTCGCCATCATCAGATTTATCACGGACGTAGCCTTCGTAGCCGGTATCCGCGAGAATGTGATCGAGGAGTTCCGCCACGCTCACCTCAGCGCGGAGCGCCTGCCAGCGAGAGACCATCTCGATGAAGGCCTTCAGGGCTCGGGTTGCACGGGTGGAAAGTGTGCCCTGTTGCAGCAAGTGCAACGCGCCCTGATGGCGGCTACCGCTGATAGCATTCGCGGCCTCGGCGACTTTTTCCAACGTGCGCGCGCCAAGCCCCCGGGTCGGGACGTTGACCACGCGCGCAAAGCTGACATCGTCGTCCGGCGTCTGCGCGAGGCGCAGGTAGGCCAGCACGTCCTTGATCTCCTTCCGGGCGTAGAATCGCGTCGCGCCAATCAGGCGGTAGGGGATGTTATAGCGCACGCAGGTCTCTTCCAGCGCGCGAGATTGGGCGTTGGTACGGTACATCACAGCGATGTCGCTGTAGGCGTAGCCGGAGCGTGCCAGCGTCATAATCTCGCGGACGACGTAATCGGCCTCTTCGCGCTCATCGTAAGCTTCGTGCAGCACAATCCGGTCGCCGCCGTGCCCGCGCGTGAAGAGGTGCTTGGGCGTGCGGTCGGCGTTTTGGGCGATGATCGCCTGCGCCCCGTCGAGGATCACCTGTGTGGAGCGGTAGTTTTCCTCCAGCAGGTGTTGTTGCAACTCAGGGAAATCCGTGCGCAGCCGCTGGATGTTGCGGTAGTCGGCTCCACGCCACGAATAGATGGACTGGTCTTCGTCGGCGACGACGTAGAGACTGCGGTGTTCCTGCGCCAGCAGGTGCAGGATGACGTACTGCGCCATGTTGGTGTCCTGGAACTCGTCCACCAGCAGGTGGCGGTAGCGCCTCCGGTACTTGTCCCGCACGAGGTCGTTGTGGCGCAGCAGTTTCGCCGTCTCCATGAGCAGATCGTCGAAGTCGAGGCCCTCGTTCTTGCGCAGCGTGTCCTGATAGCGCGCGTAGGCCCGCGCGAC
>JBNGDO010000016.1:6924-25409 GCA_049975385.1 Anaerolineae bacterium
TCTCCGCCAGCATCCAGGCGATGCGGTGGGTGAGCACGCGGGTTTTGCCGGATCCCGGCCCGGCAAGCACCAACGCTGGGCCGCTGGGTGCGGCGACGGCGGCCTGTTGCTGCGCGTTGAGTGTTTGCAAGAGTGGATGGGTTTGTTTGTTCATTGTTTTTTTATTCTACCGCATAACCGAGGCTTTGCAACACTTCGTCGCTGACGCAACCTTGTCCTTTCCTGCACCTGACTTATACTGCGGGCGTAGTCAAAGACTTACCATATGCAGTGTGACTGCAATGGGGTACAGTAAACAGGGGATATTTGCATGAGATTTTATCGTGGTAGACGGGGCTTGATCAATGCCCCTGATGAAAAGCCGGAAATCACCTGGCAGTTGCTCGCGCGGGTGTTGCACTATGCCAGACCATACCGGTGGTCGATCGCCGGGATGCTGCTGCTGATTCTGGCGCAAACAGGTATGAACTTGTTGACGCCGCTCATTATGCGGGATATGATCGACGTCACCATCCCGGCGGGAAACCTCAACCGGTTGATCCTGCTGGCGGCGGCGCTGTTGGTCATCCCGGTCGTGCGCGGTGTGATCGCCGTGATGCAGCGGCGCATCAGTTCGCGTGTGGGCGGCGGCGTGATTTATGATTTGCGCGTGGCATTGTACGCCAGCTTGCAGCGGATGTCGCTGCGCTTCTTCACCAATACCAAATCCGGCGAGTTGATGAGCCGTCTGAACAACGACGTGATTGGGGCGCAGAATGCCATCAGCAGCACCATCGTCAATATCATTACCGAGATCGTCCAGGGTGTGGCGGTGCTCGCCGTCATGTTGACGCTCGAGTGGCGGCTGACGTTGATCAGTGTGGCGATTCTACCGTTGCTCATCCTGGCAGCGCGCATGTTGGGCAACCGTCTGCGCGATATGGCCCGCCAGCAGATGGAGGCCAACGCGCGCATGAACGCGATGATGAGCGAGACGCTCAATATCGGCGGCGCGCTGCTGGTCAAGCTGTTTGGCCGTCGCCGGTTGGAAGTTGACCGTTTTGCACAACGCGCGGCGCAGGTGCGCGATTTGGGTGTGCAGCGAGCTTTGGTTGGCGCGGTTTTCTCGACGGCGACCAGCCTGATCAGCGCCTTCGGTACCGCTTTCGTCTACGGGTTGGGCGGGTACTTTGTCATCCGGGGGGCGTTCACTGTGGGCACGATTGTGGCCTTCGGGTCGTACCTGGGGAGTCTCTACCGTGTGCTTCAGGGACTTTCGAATGCCCCGGTGTCGTTTGCCACCTCGATGGTAAGCTTCGAGCGCGTGTTCGAGGTCATCGATCTGCCGGTCGATATCCCAGAAAAGCCGGATGCGGTCACACTGCGGGACGTGCAGGGTGAGATCGTCTTTGAGGATGTTTCGTTCAAATACGAAACGGGCGATGAAAAATTCCTCAGCGACGTGCGGCGTTATGGCAGAATGGAGAACGTCACTGCCGTTCTTTCCGGAATGCAGTCTCCCGTGGCGGAGTCGGTGGGTGCCACGCGCAGCCAGGCGCGCGCGCTGGCGCTGGATCACGTCAGTTTCCGGGCGGCGCCGGGGCAACTTGTGGCGCTGGTTGGGCCGAGCGGCGCCGGCAAGACAACGCTCACCTATCTGATCCCGCGTTTGTATGATCCGACTGCTGGGACCATCCGCATCGATGGTCACGACTTGCGCGACCTGACGCTCGAATCGCTCTCCGCGCACATCGGCATGGTCACGCAGGAGACGTACCTGTTCCACGACACCATCCGTACCAACCTGCTCTACGCGCGTCTCGACGCCACCCAGGAGGACTTGGAGGACGCCTGCCGGGTCGCCAACATCCACGACTTCATCGCGGCGCTCCCCGATGGCTACGACACGATTGTGGGGGAGCGTGGGTATCGCTTGAGTGGCGGCGAAAAGCAGCGCATCGCGCTGGCGCGGGTGATCCTCAAAAACCCGCGCATTCTGGTGCTGGACGAGGCGACCAGCAGCCTGGACAGCGAGTCCGAGGCGTTGATCCAGGATGCACTCGGCCGGGTGATGGTGCAGCGCACCAGTATCGTCATCGCGCACCGCCTGAGCACGATTCTGGCGGCGGACTTGATCCTCGTCATCGACCGGGGCCGGATTGTGGAGAGCGGCAATCACGACACGTTGCTGGCGCAGGGAGGGTTGTACGCCAGCCTGTACCAGAAGCAGTTCCGGACCACCGCTTAGTGCGAGCCGAGTTCCGTTTTGAGCTTCTTCAGCTTGGCTAAACTATCTTCTGGGATAAAAAGCTTTTGGGTTTCCGCCGTGTGTTCGATCATGTCGATGAAGCTCATGAGCACGTAATCGACCGGAACGCTTTTGCGTTTCTTTGCCATAGCGTTGAGGGTTTTGACGGCGCTGTCGAGCATTTCCTGGCGCACCTGGCCGCGCGCACGTTCGAGCAACTTGATTTCTTGCACGCGCTCATCCGCCTCGATCTTGGCTACCTCGAGATCGCGCTGCATCTTCCACGTCCTGGCCCACTCCTCGAGCACCTGTCCCTGGAACGTGACATCTTCCAGTGTGACTTCCATAATCTCGACGCCGAAATCTTGCGCTGCGCCAACCTTGAGCATCTCGAAGAGGTCCTGGCGAATTTGCTGCCGCGCCTGTACGTCTAGCAGTTCATCAAGGTTATACTTTGCCAGAATCTTGTTGCGCATCGTCCCTTCGGTGTCGCTGATGATCACTCGCTTGGACCAGTCCATCATCCGGTCTGGTTCGCTGCGCCATGCGTCACGGATCCACTTACACGTCGCGGCTTTGAAAATATCGTCGTCGGTGGGGCCCACCTGGAATTTGACAGCGACTTCGTAGGTGACGGGGATGCCGTCGCGGGTGATGGCCTTGACTTCGAACGGCCACCGCTGTGGGCGCAGGTCGATGATGTCCCAAATCTTCTCGAAGGGTTGTAGCTGCGGGAATCCCGGGCCACGGATGACACGGGTAAGTACGCCCCCGGATTCGAGAACGATAGCACTGTCTTGTCGCAAGACGATGCCGGCCGGACCACCGTGTTTCTTGACGCTTTCGCTGCCCATGACGATCTTGCCCTCACCTACGATCAAATAGGGCGAGAAGCCGGGCCGCCCGAACATGCGGTGGATGAGAAACTCCACGCCGCCGCCATCCAGACCGAAAAAGGTATTGACCAGGTTGGCGCAGAGCAGAAGTGCTGCCACGATAACGACAATGCCGGGCAGCATTCCCCCGGCGACGTTGAGGATGAACTGGCGGACGATTGTGTCGATATCTGGCGCCAGGTACGATGGCTGGATGTTGTGAAGGGTCGCGACGGTGCTGACTGTGCCATCATTTTGGGGAACTTTCGTCACCTTTACGTCGAAGGTGCATTGTGCGATCTGCGGGATAGAGATCTCCCGGTTACGGAACCTGAGCACATCCTGGTTGGCGAACGTGATGACCACCGAATGTTTTCCTGCGGTGGTCGTCTCGAGCACGTAGAACCTGGCGGTAAGGGGTGCGCCCATCGCTGTCGCTGGCGCGATGTCGGTGAGGGCTACATTCGTCACCGCGTCAATTTCTTCCGGCCCGTCGAGAGCATCGATCAGGATGTCCGGTGGAATGGGCTTGCCGGTAACGACGGCGTCGACGACCACGCCGTCTGGATCAATGGCGCCGGCAAGGTTATCCCCATTAAGACCCGTGGGGCAAATTGGGGTGATGCGCTGGTTATAGTGGAGTGTGTAGATGGAGACCGCGACCAGGCTGACGACGAACAGGAAAGCCGCGATTCCAAATGCGGCGATGAGGAGGCGACCGTAATATCGTAAGAATCTTCTTAAGTTGAACATTGTCGTTACCTCGTCGCAGCTAATGGCCGGATGTTCTTAAGACGCTGAGCATATACGGTGATAAAAAAGCAGGATCGCCGTCTGATTCCTTGGCTTCCGGTGGTGGATGAATTCCCATAGCCTCGAAGAGTTGGGCGGCCAGGATTTGTTTGTCCACGCTGCCCTCGGCCTCTTGCAGGATTTGGACCAGTCGGGTGAGCGTTTCTATACGCGCTTCGGCAACCACTTCTTGCTCGCGCAGCGCGATGCGCGCTTTGGCTTCGGCAATGGCGATTTCAATATCGCGGTCACGCTCGACCCGCCAGTTCTTGATACGCTGTTCGACGATTTCGTCAGGTGCTTTGATGTCACTGATGCCGCCACCGATCACCTCGATCCCCAGGGGGCGCATCTCGTCTTTGAGACGCTCGCGGAACTTATTGGCGATTTCAATCCGCGGGTTTCTGTCACGCGCGGCGTCCAGCGCGGCTCCCCAGGCGATCTCCGGCTGGATAGACGCGCCATCTTGCGTTGGTGGCGCGCTGCAACTCGCGTAATGCCAGGCCTTTTGTGCCTTGTCGGGAAGATCGTCGAAGGCGGTGAGCGAGACGATGCCGCACTGCGCCCGGAGTGCGGCATTATCCGGCGGATGTATCTCCGATAACGTGTGTTCGTTCACAGCATCCTCGGGAACCCCCGCCAGGAACAGCAGGTGTGGCGCCTGTTCCACCGCTCCGATGATGACGATTTTCGTGGCAGCGACGTCGAATTGGGCGGCGAGGGTTGCCTTGAGTGCCTCGAAGTGGACGCGACCGTCTTCTTCTGACGTTACCGTGACTTCCACTTTGACCGGAGGTGTGTATCTGCTCCGTCTCGGAAAGAGTTGTGCGATGTAGGTGCTCGGCCAACGGGCTTGGACCTGGCGCGCCAGGTAAGTGAGTACGGTTTTTCTCCTCGCTGTGACTTTAACCAACGCGCGCGCCAGTTCACTTTCGGTCTCGCCTGCAAGGACGGTAAAATCGGCACTGAGGTCAAACGCCAGAGCCTTGAGATCATCTGCATCGCGGTGACGGGCCAGGAACTGCTGCAACTTGTCTGCCAGTGGTAGATTGACGCCAGACAGTAAATCGACCGCGTCGCCGTCAAAAGGTTGCTCTTTCTGAGGCAGGCCGTATTTGGATTTGTCGGGGTCGGGGACCGTCATATGCAATTCGTTGCACGTGTAGTTGGCGACAACGTCCTTGAGAATCGGTGGTCCCATCGTGAGGACCAGTTCGGGCCAGGGCCGGCGCTTGACCTCTTCCGTTACCAACTGGCTCTCCGGATCGCGGTCGAACTTGTGGTCCATCACAGCGTGGCCGTACACCGCCTTGATGACGGCTTCCTCATCGAAGGGATAAGAGCCACCCAGCTCGGGCTTGCGTCCGTTGGCCCACACACGATTCGGAATAAAAGTGAAGATAGTTACGCCGATGCCATCCTTGGTTTCTGCCTTGACGGTCGTGGTCCGCAATTGTGGTCGCAGATCGACATCGGCATACAACTGCTCGAACTTCTTGGTAAAGCTGAGTCCGGGGGGGCACACCCTGAATTTCAAACCGTCGCTGATCACGGCGAGGTGATCGCAATTGCTCAGGACGATCCCCGGCCCGGCGAAGAATTGGTTGTAGGGGTTGCCGGGGACGCACGGATCGGGAAGGTCTTGGTCCATTGTCTCTCGGGTTTTCCAATCGTCGATCACGTAGAAGGGGTAGTTCGTCCCCATCGTCGACGTGAGCACGCTGCGCAGGGTGAGCACGCGAGGATCACTTTTACCTGAGGGGAACAGCGCGCGCCACACCGGAGGCCCCACATTTTCGCCAAATGGCAACAGATTGTACAGGGTGGGGATTTTGGCATGATCCGGGATCGGCAGGGAGAGGATGGCGAAATAGTAAAGTAGGCCCCAAAAGATGAAATGGGCCGGCAGGGTGATCAGCAGCAGCCCGGCCCGTCCGGCGACCTGGTAGCCGATCCAACAGGTGAGGACGAAGACGAACCAGAGGAGGGTGAAAAACGCGATGCCTTTGCCTCGCAAGATCGCGCTGGAAAGTATCCAGATGCCGCCTGTGCCCACCAAGGCGACGGCGAGGATCAAGCCCCACGTTGCGTTGGGATTTTCGTAGAAGGTGTACGGCATAGCGCTCCCAACGAGGCAGAACATCGCGGCGAGGGTAAAAGCAACGGCCAGGATGCCCGCGCCCATTCCCTTGTCGAAGAAATAGCCCAACGCGCTCGCCAGTGCCGTGGTCCACACTGCGATTTCCAGGATCAGATAGATGGTGGCGCGATAAACAGAGACGTTATCGGCGAATTTCGTCAAGCGCAGATCGAGGCTGTCGAACTGCAGTTGAGCGGGATCGAAGACCAGGGCCAACGCGAGGAGGAGGAAAACGTTGCATATTAGGGTGGTCGTTCCTAGCGTGAGGGCAGCGCTATGGGATTTCCACAACAGATAGCCGAGTATGACAGCGAGGACACAGGCCAATCCAGCTTCGATCAGTAATGTCAATCCGGCTTGTGTAATGAGTGTTGACATAGCCGCCTTCTCCTCCTTAGTTAGGGCCTAACCACAGTTAGGGCCTAACCACGCAAAGCTTTGCAGAATTTGCAAAAACGGGCACTGAAGGCCCTTTTGCTTCAGGCCCATCCGAGTTAGATGGATGTGAGTCTGAGGTTCCTTCACTCATTATAGTGAAGTTTAGCGTTCTATGCAAACATACGTTAAGACTACAAAAGTCTCAGCAGGTACTACACTTTGCGGATGACTTGTTCATAGCAGATACCTGGGCAACCAGGCATCTTGTAAGACTTTTGTAGTCTGGCGCCGTTTCATTTCTTCCGCACGATTGATACCAAGATGACGCCGCCCATCACCAGTGCGACGACGAAGCTCAAGATCACGATCGCTCGCACAAGCCAGGGGGTGTCGGTCGTCGCCGGGATCAGTCCCGCCAGCCCGATGATCATCGCGGCGACGATCAGGCTGAGTGCCAGACGTGTCGCCATGCGGTCGAGTAGTTCCAGGTTGCTGTGCTCGAATGAGAGTTTGATCGGCTCCCGTTTTTCGATCCGGTGCAGCAACAGCATACCGATGTGCGGGAGTTCTTCCAGCAAGTCACTCCAGACCATACCGCGGCGTACGAGCGTATCGATCCAATGGCGGTTGGGCAGTGTTGATTTGAGCATCAGTTTGGCGGCGTAAGGTCCGGAGAAGGCGAAGATGTCGAAGTCCGGCGCTAACTTATAGCCGATGCCTTCCATCATCGCCAGGGTTTTGCCCAACTGCCAGAAGTTGGTAGGCAGGTGGAGATGGTGGGTGAAAGCCAGAGGCATGATGGCATCCAATAACTCGTCGACGTGGACATCTTTGAGGGCCAGCCCATTATAATAGCGTAGCAGTCGTTCGATGTCCTGGCTCAAAGCGCGACGGTCCACGTCCGGCGGTGCAGCCCCGATGTGAATCAGCCCATCGGCGACGCCTTTGGCATCCATACGTACTGCGACGTTGTACAGCCGGATCAGGGTGGCGCGATCACTATCGCTGAGATAGCCGACCATCCCGAAGTCCATCGCCCCGATGACCTCGTTTTCCATCACGATGAAGTTGCCCGGATGCGGATCGGCGTGGAAGAAACCATCTTCCAGGACCTCTTTGACAATCATCCGTGCTGCGTTGTTGGCGATTTTCGTGCGGTCGTAGCCGGCTTCGTCCAGTGCGGCGATGTTGGTGATTTTTATGCCTTCGATGTATTCCAGCACCAGTACACGCCGGGTAGTATACTCCCAGTAAACCCAGGGAATGTGCAAGCAGTCCTCTTCGGCAAAGTTCTCGCGCAGACGGTCGGCGTTGCGCCCTTCGCTTTGGTAGTTCAACTCGTTGTGGAGCGTGTCGGAAAAATCCTCGACGATTTCGACGAGCCGGTATACCCTTCCTAGCGGGGTGTGTTGTTCGGCGTAATGGGCGATGTCGTGAATAATTTCTAGATCAGTCTGAATGTTGGGGAGAATGTTGGGGCGTTGGACTTTGATGACGACTTTCTGGCGCGTGGTGAGTTTGGCGGCGTGGACTTGCGCGAGTGAGGCTGCCGCCAACGGTTGCGGATTGATCTCGCCAAAGATTCCCTCCGGCGGATGACCTAGCTCGGCTTCGATGACCTGGCGGATCTCATTCCAGGGGACGGGCGGCACGTTATCCTGCAGCTTGGTCAGTTCGGTGATGTAGTCTGGCGGCAGCACATCGGGGCGGGTGCTGAGCATTTGCCCTAGCTTGACGAAGGTCGGCCCCAGTTCCTCCAATGCCTGGCGGAAGTGCGCCGGCAGCGAAGCGGGTTCCTGGATGGGGAAGGGGTACAGGTCCCGCAGCCATAACGGCTCCGTGGGCAGGTGTGAGAGCGCAAATCCGAATCCGTGGCGTGTAAACACCGTCAGAATGTGCCGGTAGCGCCGCAGGTGGCGGATAGGCCGGCTAATCGTTGGAATCTTGAACATTAACTTCCTACTCCATTCCCCTAAGGTGTATAGCCGGTGACGCGATACTTTAGCAGCGTCCAGAGCACGGTAAAACCATCCTTCCACGAAATCTTTTTGCCCTCGTTGAACTCTCGCCCGCTGTAGGCGATAGGGACTTCGTAGATGCGGTTGCCACTGAGCAAGATTTGGGCGGTGATTTCGGGATCGAAGCCCCATCCCCTGGCTTTGAGGCGTAGTTGTTCGGAAACCTCACGCGTGAAAACTTTGTAACCCGTTTCCATATCGGTGAGGATGGTATTGTAGAGGATGTTGGTGACGAAGGTGAGGAAGCGATTGCCGACCATATGCCAGAAGAACATCGCTTTGCTAGGACCACCGCGAAAGCGCGAGCCATAGACCACGCGCGCGCGTTTTTCCAGGATGGGCCGCAGCAGATTGG
Organism: Anaerolineae bacterium; assembly: GCA_049975385.1. Taxonomy (GTDB): domain Bacteria; phylum Chloroflexota; class Anaerolineae; order B4-G1; family SLSP01; genus DSWT01. Next base: position 15,710 of record JBNGDO010000016.1, read on the forward strand.
GATAGTCCCGGGGGTCGTATTCGAGGTCGGCATCCTGGATGAGACGAATGTCGCCGCTCGCCTGCTGTAATCCCGTCCACACCGCGCCGCCTTTCCCCTTGTTAGTATTGTGAGAAATGATGGTGAAGCCAGGTTGCCCTTCCAGGGTACGTAGATAATCGCGTGTGCCATCGTTGGAGCCATCATCTACGATGACCAGTTCACGCTCCATTGCCACGACGGTTTCGTTGGCGTGATCGGTCCAGATGCGGATGTTCAAATCCACCGCCTGGATGCGCTCGACGATTTCCTCGATGGTGGCGATCTCGTTGTAAGCTGGAATGATGACAGAAAGTTTCACATTTCCTCCATGCATAGTTTGGTCGTCATTTGTTAATGCCTGCTGGAGTGTGATCAAACCCAGTCGAGCAACGCCCGCTGCTCAGCAACAGTCAGATCACGCCACTGCCCTGGTTCCAGGTCCGGCGGTAGGGTCAACGGACCGATGGCGACGCGCACCAACCGGATGATCGGCAGCGTTACCGCCGACAGCATGCGCTTGATCTGCCGCTTTTTCCCCTCGTAGAGCACCATGCGCAGCCACGTTGTTTTGGCGGGCGCGGCCAGCGGTTTAGGGAACGGCGGCAGCGCCGGAGCGCTCGGCAGTACTTCCACATCCGCCGGACGGGTGATCCCACCCTTGATTTTCACACCGTCGCGTAATTGTTCGAGGATGGCGGTATCGGGATGTCCCACCACCGCCGCGAGATAGGTCTTCGGATGGCTGAAGTCCGGATGTGTGATGCGGTGTAGCAACGCCCCATCATCCGTCAGCAGCAACAAGCCTTCGCTGTCGAGGTCCAGACGTCCGGCGGCGTGCAGCGTGCGCGGAATCCCCATATCGATCAACGCTGGGCGCCCGTAGCGGTCCTTGTTGGCGCACAGTACGTTAAAAGGCTTATACGCAATCGCATAACGGTAAGGCTGGGCGGTCAACGATTGATGATCCTTTTCCAAAGCATTGATGACGATTATAGCCGCGCCGGCCGAGCGGGCAAGTGCAAGGAAAATAACGAACTTGAGGTGCGTTTCAGAATAGGCGATTTGCAGACTCGTCTTCTGACGGTGGCCCGTCGGTTGAGTACACGCCCCCATTCTGAAACGCACACCGAGCTCAAAGACGCTTGCTATTTCAAAAGAAAATCACTATAATAAAGTATATTACGAGTATTATGCGGCAATGTCCAGCCATTATTGTCTTACAGGCCAAATTAGCGTGTTGGGAAGGTCGTACTGGCCATTGCGTTGACGCTTTAGAGGGGGGTACTGTGAATATCGTCAGAGTTGCCTCGACCTCTCGTTCGACATCGGTGGCAGGCGCTATTGCTGGGATTGTCCGCGATCAAGGCCGGGTGGATGTGCAGGCGGTTGGAGCCGGGGCCGTTAACCAGGCTGTCAAAGCGATTGCGATTGCACGCGGGTACCTCGAGTTGGATGATATTCACATCTATTGCATTCCCTCCTTTTCTGAAATTATCATTGAGGGCAAGGAAAGGACCGCTGTGCGGTTGGCGGTGGAGTCCTCTAGTTAAGGCTCATTCAGTGCGTCGGGCGGGTCGTTTTGCGGGCCGACTCGCAACGTTCACTGTCTAGGAGATTCGTTCAGTTTCATTCATTCTCAAAGGAGGCGTTATGGAAGAGGAAAAGCAGAAGAAGCTTCGGGTAGTGACGTATTGGCTTTTTGCGACGGTGATGATTGTCTTTGCGGCTGTGACCGCCTATCTCTACCTCTTGTTGACCCCGCTTGGCGGCACAATATGGCAGGCGATTGCCAAGGCTTTGCCGGTTACGTTGGTGGTCGCGGTTGCGGCAGCGATTATTTATGCGGTGTACTACTACTTGGTTTACAAGAAGGATTAACCGCTAGGCCGCCTTCGGCAGTTCATAGATAATTCGATACCCCGCAAATTTTGCGGGGTATCGGCTTTTTGAGGAAGGCCATCGTAATTTCTCACCTGCATCTCTGATGCACGCTAATTACACATGGGTTATCTTGGCGGTGCATCATCAGCACCAGGCAAGTTCAGCAGCAGGTTTTCCAGTGCCAGTTGTGTGTTGGCGTTATCTTGCAGTGCCTCCTGACATGCTTCTAGTGCCTTGAGGGTGTTGATTATAGCGTGCAGGGAGATGTGTTGCGCGATCTCGACCAGCGCCGCGTGGTGCTGTTGGTGGATGGCGCGCTGTACATTTCCCGTTTGGATGAGCAGGACATCCCGCCAACCGCTCAGCCAGTATTCCAGTGTCTCGTTGACGCTAACACTTGCATCGCGGGCGAGTGCCTGCGCTGTATCGAATCGTGTCGGTAAATCCTGATGTATGAGGTCTAGCAATAGGGCCAGGGCATCCTCCATGCGTTGGTGATACGTGGCTTCCGTCGCTGCGCGGATGGCCCATCCCATACGCCCGCCGGAAATCTGTGCCAGGTGCGCGGCCTTTTCTGCGGGGACATTCCACTGCTCGCGCAGTGCCTTTTCGACAGTGGTGGTGGCTAAAGGACGTAAGACGATCTGCTGACTGCGTGAGACGATAGTCGGCAGCAACACATCCGCGTCTTGCGCCAGGAGGATCAGATGTGCGTAGGCAGGTGGCTCTTCCAGTGTTTTGAGCAGCGCGTTGGCGGCGCCAATGGTTGCGCGTTCGAACGCGCCAATGAGGGCGATTTTACGCGGGCTTTCGTTGGGCGTCAGCGCCAGGAAGCGCTCGACGGCGCGGATTTGATCGATCTTCAACGCACTGCCCTCTTCTTCCGGTTCCACCAACATAAAGTCGGGATGATTGCCAGAGGTCAGCTTGCGGCAGGCCAGACACGTGCCACAAGGGCGCTCATCATCCTGTCCCTTGCACAGTAGCGCGCCTGCGACCAAGCGTGCGAGGGTCATCTTGCCAACGTGGTCCGGCCCGCTGATCAACAATGCGTGAGGGACTTCATTGTGTTCGACGGCTGTTTGCAACTGTTGCACAGCCCACTCGTGGCCGACGATTTGCCAGGGTTTCATTCATCCTCCCCAACCGGATGCTCTTCGGCTAAACAGGCATTTGTGGCGATGGTATACAGCGACGCGGGTACGCTGTCGCGAATCTCCGCGTTGAGGTTGATGACGGTGTAGTATGTTAGAGGAAGCTGGCGCATAGCTGGCACGAGCAGTTCGGGCCGCACGACGATGAAGGCAATGCGATACTTGCGGTGACGCAGCAGCGTGATGGCTCGGGTCCACCCCTGCCCGTAGACCAGTTCCATCGGGCCGATTTCGTCGAGGATGAAAACCTGTGTCGGAAAACAAGCATCCAGTGTCCGGTTGGTGCGGGCGAGGGCGTCTGTGGAAAAGCGAAAATGGCCCATGAGGAAACCTGTATCACTATTGAGCGGTAGGGTGAGTGGATAGGTGTCCCCAGAGTTTATCTCCTGAACGGCTAAGTCATCTGAGCCAGTGCGTAGGGTGATAAGCCCCGTGACTTTCAAGTCAGTTTCGCGGAGCCTATCGACCAGCCAGACACAAGCCGTGCTTTTGCCGATTTGACGATTGCCGGTGAGAAGGATTATTCTCGGTTCCAACATCCTGGTTTCAGCGTCTCGGATTTAAGATAAAGGGCCGGCGGACTCCGCCGGCCCTGTGTGGAGATGGCGGGAATCGAACCCGCGTCCGAAGAATTCGACGATGAGCTTCTACGAGCGTAGTCGGCGCTTTCGTTTTTGCCCGGAGGGTCGCTGCCGACCGCGCCGCATCCGGGTTAGCCGAGGTGTCTTAGAACTTCCTTATCGGCGTCTGGAAGTTAGCGCGCAGACGGTATGTCACCGGACTCCAACGTGCCTGCGAGACGCTGAAGAGGTGTGACCGGTATCCCGATCAGGTTTTGGGTTATCCGTTCTGCTTACGCAGCGACGGCGACCGGGGCGCTAGCCCAGGTATTCGCCATCGTGGGAACCCAGTTGTTTGCCTTAGTGTTGGCATTTTTAGGTTTGCTCCTGGGTTTACGGAGACGGAGCCTCCCCGACTCGCAGCCCACCACCAGCTTTCCCCGTCGAAACCTATCATCCCCGCTACTTTATTATACCACAAGTCCATGCAGACGACAAAAAACATTTTAGCGCCCGTTCTAAAGGGCGTCGCCGAGCAGGATGCCGAACAGTCCGACAACGACACCCAAATGCAGGAAAAGATCTGTGCCCGCCAGCCAGGTGATGATCGGCCATTGGGGGAGCAGGTTGAAGACAAAGTTCAACAACACCATCCCGATGCCGATGAGCACCGGTAGTCCTTTGTTGTGGGCCAAAAATTCACTGACTTTTTTCAGTAGCTCGTTCATATGTCCTCCGCATTAATCCTTGCAAAGATTCTGCGTGGGTTTTGGCGTACAAGACGCTCACGGATGGCGAAACAGTCATGTTTTGTCGTCACGTGCGCCACCTTCGCAAAGGTATCTGAATCATTACTGTGATTGTATCACTTTGGCGACAGATTACAAAAGGTTTCGCCACCATTCCGTCTTGATTTTAGAAGATTTCTATAGTAAAATATATAAAGTTCTTATTTTATAACCAGGAGGTGAAACGATGGTTGCATTGGGTGAAATGGCTCCAGACTTTACATTGCAGTCTGACACAGGTGAGAAGGTATCTTTGTCCGACTATCGTGGGCACAAGGTCGTGCTCTACTTTTATCCCAAAGCGGATACACCGGGATGCACGAAGCAAGCCTGTGCGCTGCGCGATGTTTATCCAAACATCGAGGCTGAGAATGCCGTTGTTATTGGTATCAGCCCCGATGAACCGGAGGCACTGGTGAAGTTCCGTGAAAAGCACACGTTGCCCTTTGCTCTACTCTCGGATCCCGAGCACCAGGTCGCCGAGGCCTATGGTGCGTGGGGTGAAAAGAAGATGTACGGTAGGGTATACGAGGGTATCATCCGCAGTCACTTTGGCATCGACGAAGAAGGGCGTCTGGCGGAGGTTGCGCACAAAGTTAAGCCGCTGACTACAGCGGACCTGGCGCTGAAACTGGTTACGCTCTAACCTAACTCACTGTAGCGGAAAAACATTGTTCCGCACAAAGTCCAGTGCCCGACGCGATGTCGCGTCGGGCACTGTGTCTTTTGACCTTACGGAAGGGGGATGTTGAACAGCTCAAAGACGCTCTCCCAAAATGTCACCGGGGCAAACCATAAGTATATGGCTACGCCCAGGCAGATACAAATCAGGATGAGCAGGATGGCCACGATGACGTAAATCCATTTCGAACGCTTGGCTGGAGGCACAGCGGGCGGCGGAGCGGGTGGGGCTGCCCGCGCTTGCTGTGGTACAGGCGTGGGGTGTGATGTGGGCACCGTCTTTGATTCAGAACTAAGTTGGATGAAGGGTTGTTGAGGCGGCATAGTGGGACTCTCTGAATACGCCGGGTACGGTTCTTCGTAGCCGGGTGGTGGAGTCGGAGGAGGATAGGGCGTACTGTCGTCCATCATCTTAGTAGCGCTCCCTGGCATCGCGGGTGCGAGTCTTTCTGTCGATAACGCGTCTTCAACCTCGTAGCGGAAGGTGATATAATCCGCCAGCGCAATGACGTCACCCGGTATCAACTGATGTGGGCCGGTGAGTTGGCGCTGGTTGACCCACGTGCCGTTTGTGCTCCCCATATCCTCGACGATGGCAGCAGTTCCTGCTGTGCCTTCCATTAACTGTATCTGAGTGTGGTGGCGCGAGATGCGTGTGCTGTCGATGACGATTGTGTTGTCGGCTGTGCGACCTATCGTGCAGATCATATCCTGTAAAAGGTAGGCATGACCCTCGTTTGGCCCTTCGATGACAACTAGAAATCGCCGTTTATCATTCTCCATAGCTTCAACCTCCATTTTTACTGAAAACGAGTATACTCCTGTAGACCATATAAGCAAGCTACTGATCCGGACATATTTAGCTAAACGTTTATACGCTTGCTAGACACAGGGATGGCTTCAGCTTTTTATGACCGGATCAGTAATTGATCTGTTGATTACCCATATTTCACCGCAGAGCATGCTGGCGCCGCAGAGAGATGTAGCTGTGGGTGATGACCAGAATTGATGTAGCGAAGCCGTTGGCTACCTGACTAATGACTGCAAGACGATGTCCTGGAGGCTCTATGAAACCTATTCTCGTTGATGCGCATCTTGATCTGGCCTACAACGCCGTCGTGCTGGGACGCGATCTGCTGCGCCCCGTGCAGGAGATTCGTGATCTCGAAATCACAACACCGCCGCCTGGCATGCCGTCTGGTACCTGCATGACGACACTGCCCGCACTCCTTGAAGGGCGTGTGGCGATTGTGGGCGGAAGCCTCTTCGTTGCGCCAGATTTCAAAGGCTCACGGGAACCCCAGCCCTACCACACCCCGCAAGAGGCTCATCGCTATGCCGTGGTTCAACTCGACTACTATCGCCGGCTGGCCGATGAAAACGAGCGGGTTGTTCTTCTAAACACGATTGCCGATATGGATGCTGTATTGGCTTCCTGGGATATGGAGCAGCCGCAACTGGGCATTTTTGTCGTGATGGAAGGCGCGGAGCCGATTCTGACGCCGGGAGAGGTGGAGTGGTGGGTGGAACGCGGCCTGCGGGGCGTTGGGTTGACCTGGTCGATGGGCACACGCTACGCCGGTGGTAATGCGTCGCCCGGCCCTTTGACCGACGATGGGCACCGATTGCTCGCAGCCATGGCCGGCCACAACCTGCTGCTCGACCTCAGCCATCTGTGGGAGGAGGCTGCCTACGAGGCGCTGGATCGTTATCCGGGGCCAGTAGCAGCGACGCATGCCAACCCACGCGCGTTTGTAAACCGTCTACGCATGCTATCCGATGTGCTGATCCGCCGGATAGCCGACCACGACGGCGTGATAGGCGTTATCCCCTTCAATCGCATGTTGGATGAAGATTGGCGTTCCGGCGACGCGCGCTTGCCCCTCACACGCCTTGTCGAGGTTGTCGATCACATCTGCCAGATTACAGGTGATGCATGTTTTGTCGGCCTTGGTTCGGACTTCGACGGTGGGTTTGGCCGAGAAGCGGTCCCAGAGGGTGTGGAGTCCAGTGCGGATTTGGGTAAGCTTAGCACACTGTTGGCTGAACGCGGATATGCAGACGCGGACATAATCGCAATCTTGAGTGGAAACTGGTTGCGCGTGCTGCGACGTGTGCTGTCCGGCTTTTGAAGCCTTGCGGGTGTGTTTCACTTTGGAGGAAATAGTCAGATCAACGTCTGATAATTACGGTTTTGTTGCAGTTTTGGCCCGATTCGTGCTCGACAAGCCAGGTACTCAAGGGCCAAAACCGCACCCGGCCTTGCCATCTTCTTGTATTGTGGTATTATACCGTTATACCTGCCGTGTACGTGAAACCGACACGGGGTTTTGAGCCAACATTTTGATAAAGAGGGGTCCGTTGTCCTAGAGCGATGACGCGATAGCCTTCGGGCAAGGCGGAGTCGTTCGGCAGGACCCCACCTGCGTGAGCAGGGTCAAAACCAGCGGTCCACGGCACGGCGGGGCTGAACTTATTCGCAACTAACAGACCACGCTTGTTCACGAGCGTGGTCTGTTGTTGCCGATATAGGGCTCTTGTTATGTAAAGTAACCTTGACTTTCCACCTCGCTTGTGTTATGCTTCGCGAAGAGTAGCGTCAAACAATTGGCGAAACTATTTTCCTTCCCCACGGCGTTGTGAGGTAAAATTTCGCGCGGTGTTGTTTCACCGCCCACTATCTTGGATTGAGGGCTGTATGTATTGGGAACGAGTCTCTGAGGAGATTTATCTCTTCACCAGTGATCGTTACGCTTTGGTCAACTCTGTGGCGGTGGTGACACAGGAAGGGACTGTCCTTGTTGACGGGCTCCCTTTCCCGGAGGAAACCAAACAAATCGCACGTTTTCTTGAAATGCGGGTTGGACCAGAATTTCACTCCGCGATTTTGACCCACCATCACATGGACCACGTCTATGGGTTATTTGCTTTCCCACACACCATCGACCTTGTCGCGCACGAATTGTGTCGTAAAAAGTTGTTGGAAGTTGGCCAGTCATCACTCGATGAGGCACAGCAGAGCGATTCGTCGTTTGATGAGGTCACCTTGCGCATCCCGAACATCACCTTTGATACAGGTGAACTGATATTGCGCGCGGGTAACAAGCGTTTCCGGCTATTCTCACTGCCAGGTCACACGGACGATAACATCGGCATCTTCATGGAAGAGGAAGAAGTCCTCATCACCGGGGATGCGGTTATGGCGATTCCTATTATTGCAGATGGTGACTGGGCGCGCGAGATTGAGACGTTGCACTACATCAAGAAGCTGGCCCCAGACACGATTGTGCAGGGTCATGGGGAGGTTATCCTGCGTGGTGAAGTTCAGGTCGTGATGGACCGTTACATCCACTATTTGGAGTGTGTCTACAAAAAAGCGCAGACTGCGTTGCAGCAGGGTCGCGACCGCAAAGAGATTTGGAACATCCCTCTGGAGGACTGTGGCCTGGAGCGGGTGCCGCTTGGCATCGCCAGCCACCGCCTGCATATTGCCAATATCCTGAGCATCTACGACAAACTCAAGGCCGAGCAATAAGGAAAATGGGCGAATCAATGAATCAGCGAATGAGCGAGTCAGCGAATCATTCTTCTATTCGCTCATTCTTTCATTCTTCTATTCGCTGATTCTTTTAAATGGACACCCTACGCGCGTGGTTGGAGCGTTACCTCGAGGCGTTGGAGCGCGACAATGCCTCGCCCTACACCGTTAAAAATTACGGTACCGACATCGGACAGTTCCTCGATTACAGCGCGGAGCACGGGGTCAATACCCTTGCCGGGCTTCAGCGCGATCTGGTGCGCGATTATCTGGAAGAACTGGCTGAAGCCGAGTACGCGCGGGCCAGCATCGCACGGCGTGTCTTCGAGTTGCGCGCCTTTGGCGATTATCTCATGCGCCATAAAGCATGGGAACAGAATCTATTTCGCCGTATCTACGCGCCGCGTGTCCCACGCCGTTTGCCCCGTTATCTCACCGTCGAAGAAGTGCAGCAGTTGTTGGCGGTTCCTGACTGCACCGAGCCGAAGGGAATGCGTGACCGCGCTATCCTCGAAACGCTTTACGCTTCCGGCGTGCGGGTTTCTGAGTTGGCCGCTTTGGATTTGCGCGACATAGATGGGCGCAGCGGCGAGATGCGCGTTATCGGCAAGGGAAACAAGGAGCGGCTGGTCTTGCTCGGTCGCCCGGCAGTGGCGGCGCTGCGAGCATACATCGATGTGGGGCGTCCGGAGCAGTTAGGGGAGCGTCGTCCAACGAACGCCTTGTTTCTCAACCGTTTTGGGCGGCGGCTATCTGTACGCTCGGTGGACGAGATCGTGCGGCAGTCTGGCGTTCTCGCCGGTATTGACCAGACGGTGACACCGCACCTGCTGCGACATACATTCGCCACGCATATGCTCGATGGTGGCGCTGACTTGCGTGTCGTTCAAGAGCTTCTCGGCCATGAAAACCTGGCGACGACGCAGATCTATGCTAGCGTGACCCAAAAACGCGCCCGGGAGATTTACCTGCGGGCGCATCCTCGCGCCGCTGAAGCCGATGGGTCAGACAACAAACTTGGGCGCGATCAAGAGACCGGCCCAAGCTAACGACGAGTGCAGTAACTTTCCCCTGTCT
>JBNGDO010000016.1:25509-49943 GCA_049975385.1 Anaerolineae bacterium
CGCGATCAAGAGACCGGCCCAAGCTAACGACGAGTGCAGTAACTTTCCCCTGTCTGCCGTCTACCTTCCTACAACTCAATCATCAACTCCGGTTCTTCAGCGTGTTGCAAGATGATGCCATCGTCGTCGGCATCTACTAGAATGGTGTCGCCACCTTGGTATTCGCCGTTTAGCAACCTGTCGGAAAGCGGGGTCTCTACTTCCTGCTGGATGAGACGCTTGAGAGGACGCGCGCCGTACTCGGGCTCGTATCCGTGGATAGCGAGCCATTCCTGCGCTGCTTCACTGAGCACCAGGCCCAGGTTGTTGTCCTGGATGCGCGCACGCAGTTTGTCGATCTCGAGAAGAACAATCTCGCGGATATCGTCGTGACTCAGTGCGTGGAACACGATCACGCTATCGACCCGGTTGAGGAATTCCGGTCTGAAGAGCTTGCGCAATCTGTTCATGAGCTTCTGGCTCATGTCCTTGTAGGACTGCTCTGCGTCAGTCTCCAGAGTTTCCAACGTAAATCCTAGCTTGCTCTGCTGCATGATCTCATCTGCCCCGATGTTCGAGGTCATGATGACGATGGTGTTGCGGAAATCGACCTTGCGGCCTTTAGCATCGCTCAACACGCCCTCTTCCATGATTTGTAGCAGCATATTGAAAGCATCGGGATGAGCCTTCTCGATTTCGTCGAAAACCACGATGGAATAAGGCCGTCGCCGTACCGTCTCGGTCAACTGTCCGGCGTCGTCATAACCGACGTAGCCGGGAGGCGCGCCCACCAGGCGAGAAACTGTGTGACGCTCCATAAACTCCGACATATCAAGTTGGACCAGTGAGTCTTCGCTGCCGAACATAAACGTCGCCAGCGCCTTGGCGAGCTCGGTTTTGCCCACACCTGTAGGACCGAGGAAGATGAAGGAGCCGATGGGGCGTCGTGGGTCCTTCAGACCGGCGCGCGCGCGGCGTACCGCCTGAGCGATTTTGTCGATAGCTTCATCCTGTCCAACGATGTGCTGGCGCAATTCAGTCTCCATCTGCAACAGCCGCTGTGACTCCGCTTCGGCGATCTGGTTCATCGGGATGCCGGTCCACATCGCGATGATTTCGGCGACGTCCTCAGGACTGACGGTCAAGCCGTCATCTTGCATACCCTGGAGGTGCCGGAGTTCCTCCATTTTGTTCTCCAGTTCTTTCTCTTCGACTTCCAATTCGACCAGCGTGTGGTGTTTTTTCTGGGCCTCCAACTGCGCACGCTTCAGACGTAAGTCTTGCAATTGCTCGAACACTTCCCGCAATTGGATGGAAATGGGGGATTTGTACATTTTGACGCGTGATGCGCCTTCGTCCATCACGTCGATGGCCTTGTCCGGCAAAAAGCGATCCGGGACATACCGCGCCGATAGCCGTGCTGCGGCTTCGAGCGCTGCGTCGCTGATGTGCAGATTGTGATGCAGTTCGTAAGCGTGTTTGATACCGCGCAAAATGCTGATGGTCTGTTCGACCGTTGGCTCGTCCACGAACACCGGCTGGAAGCGGCGTTCCAACGCCGGGTCTGATTCGATGTGTTTGCGATACTCGTCCAGTGTTGTCGCGCCGATGCATTGCAGCTCACCGCGTGCAAGTGCCGGTTTGAGGATGTTCGCTGCATCCATTGACGATCCCGCCGATCCTGCGCCTACCAGCATGTGGAGTTCGTCGATGAAAACGATGGTGTTGCTGTTTTTCAACTCGCGGATGACGCGTTTCAAGCGTTCCTCGAACTGGCCGCGGTACATCGTGCCTGCGACCAACGCGCCGATGTCCAATTGCATCAGGCGCTTGCCCAGGATGGGACCAGGCACACCGCCGGAAGTGATGCGCTGCGCCAATCCTTCGACGATAGCCGTTTTACCGACGCCTGGTTCCCCGATCAGCGCCGGGTTGTTCTTTGTCCGGCGCGCGAGAATCTGAATGACACGCTCAATCTCTGTGTGCCGTCCAATGACGGGATCGAGTTTGGATTCCTCCGCCAAGCGGGTTAGATCAATCGCAACGTGGGTCAGCACTGAGTCCTGGGAGCGCTCGGACCCACGCGGGGTAGCTTTGCGCACCGTCGGCTCGGCGGCGCGGCTTGGGGTCAGCCGTTCGACGCGCCGGCGTATGGCTTCGACGGACAGCCCGGCCTGGGTGAGTACGGCGATGATGACGCCTTCGTGCTGTTGGAGCAACGCCAGTAAAAGGTGTTGCGTATCGACGACGGCGCTGTGATGACGCTGCGACTCGTCAATCGCCATTTGAATCAGGGTTTTGGTGGATTGGCGCAACTCCGGTTCCAGCGCGGTCAGCGGGGCAGCGCTCGAAAGGCGCGCCACCGTTTGTTGCGCCTGCACAGCCCGTAATCCCATATCGCGCAGTACCCGTCCAGCGATGCCTTCGCCTTCAAGCAACAGACCGAGCAGGATGTGCTCCGGCCCAATTGTTGCGTGGCGCATGCGCGTGGCTTCAATTTGCGCAAAGCGCAGAACCTCTTGTGCTGCTGGCGTAAATTTTTCTAGTGGATCGACCATGATTTTACCCTCAAACGTGTCCCACAATTATTAAGCAAAGATTTGCGCACAATTCTCCAATGATCGACACTCACGACCTATTTTCCCTCTCGCTTTCATTATAACACAAAACTGAGTGAAAAATCCAGCGTAGTAACGACTTCGGGTGCGTGTCAGAATAGGGACGAGTACTCAATCGACAGGTCATCGTCAGAAGACAAGGCTGCAAATCGCCCATTCTGACACGCACTTGTGCAGTTTTGACCCTTGAGTACCTGGCTTGTTGAGCCTAAATCAGGCTAAAACTGCCACAAAACCGCAATTGTCAGACGTCAATCTGACTATTTCCCCGAAGTGAAACGCACCCACGACTTCAGTCGTTTGCAATGTACAGAGCGACCAAAGTTGCCACGACTGAAGTCGCTACTATGCAACAAAACGCGCGAGATCATCGACCCCGCGCGTTTTGTGCTTAAGCTGTTTGCAGTTTCAACTGGTTACAGTTTCTACTGTTTCAGGTTAGCGAACGGCCTGCATAATGAGCGCCGTGAATTCTTCCCACTCTTCTGGGAAGAGGTGCAATGTGACGTTCGACAGTTCGATATGATACAGTTCTTCGTCACTTTCCGGCTCATTTGAGACCCAGACCACGTAATTCTCGGTTTCACCCAGCGTTTGAACCTTCGGCTCGTTACCCATTGTGTCTACCTCGTTTTCGTCTATGGATTTTGAATGAAATCCCGTGCACGATTATTGCCGTTCTCTTTGGGGAGCGACCCGAAGGTCGCTCTCTTGGGTTCACCCCATAGCAAGCACGGGTTGAGAACTATGTTATTTTCGGCGGCGGCGGTTGTTGCGACGGCCACTACTGGAGCGCGGGGAATCCTGCGCCTGGGCTTCTTCCAACGTCCACCCTTCCAGTACGGCCCGGCGCGACAGCCGGAGCTTGCCGTCGGGGCTGACGTTGGTAAGCATTACCATAACTTCGTCGCCTACGTTGACAACATCCGTGACCTGATTGACGCGCGTATCGGACAGTTGGGAGATATGCACCAACCCGTCGGTGCCTGGTAGGATTTCTATGAAGGCACCGAAGTCGGCGACGCGCACGACTTTGCCGGTGTAAATCTTCCCGGCTTCGGGCGTTTCCATCATCGTGTCGATGTATTTCAGTGCTTTCTGTGCGCCATCCCCACCGGCCGATCCGACAAAGACCGTGCCGTCTTCTTCGACGTCGATCTTGACCTCGTACTCCGCCTGGATGGCGCGGATGTTCTTCCCGCCGGGGCCGATGAGCGCACCGATCTTTTCAGGATCGATGCTGGTGCTGAGCATCTTGGGCGCGTAAGTCGAGAGTTCCGAGCGCGGGGCCGGGATCGTTGCCTCGATTACGCCGATAATCTGCTCGCGGGCTTGTTTAGCCTGCGCCAGTGCCTCGGTGAGGATTTCACGGGTGATACCTTTGATCTTGATGTCCATTTGCAGGGCTGTGATGCCCTGGCGCGTTCCCGTGACTTTGAAGTCCATATCGCCCAGGTGATCTTCCATTCCCTGGATGTCGGTCAGGACGCGATAACGCTCGCCATCACTCACCAGGCCCATCGCGATACCACCAACGGGAGCTTTGATAGGCACGCCTGCATCCATCAGGGCCAGCGTGCTGCCGCAGGTGGAGGCCATAGAAGTGCTGCCGTTGGAGGCCATCACTTCGCTGACCACGCGGATGGTGTAGGGGAATTCCTCTTTGGACGGCAGCACGGGCACGAGCGCGCGCTCGGCGAGTGCACCGTGGCCGATCTCGCGGCGGCGCGGTCCGCGTAGCGGCCACGTCTCGCCGGTGGAGAAGGGCGGGAAGTTGTAGTGGTGGATGTAACTCTTGGTGTCCTCGGGGAAGAGATCATCAATCTCCTGCTCCTCGTTGGGCATTCCCAATGTCAACAGACTCAAGGCCTGCGTCTCGCCGCGGGTGAAAAGGCCACTGCCGTGCGGGCGCGGCACCAGGTGAACTTCGGCGTTCAATGGGCGGATGGTGTGCTGGTCGCGCCCATCGGGGCGGATGTTTTCATCCAGGATGCGGCGGCGGACGACGGCTTTGAGCGCGTCTTCAAACGCTTCGCCGATTTGCTTATCAGTCCAGCCTTCGGCTTCAGCTTCTTCGGCTAACTGCGATTTGACGCCGTCGCGCAGGGCATCCACGGCCTCGATGCGCTCGCCCTTCAAAGGCGAGGTCACCAGGAGATTGTGGATGTCCTCTGTGACGAGGGCGGCGACGCGGGCCTTGAGAGTCTCTGGCAGCTTGAAGGAGGGATAGTCTCTCTTGGACTTGCCGACCGCGGCGTGCATCTCGTTCTGGAGTGAGATAACGTCCTGCATAGACTGGTGGGCCAACTGTAGAGCCTCAACCATCAATTCCTCTTCGATTTCGTTTGCCCCGGCCTCGACCATGATGATGGCGTCTCCGCTGCCGGCGACGCGCAAGTCCAGGTCGCTGTGCTCCATCTGTGAGATGGTGGGGTTGACCACCAATGCGCCGTCGATGTAGCCGATGCGCACCGCGGCAATTGGCCCTTCGAAGGGGACATCGGAGATCGTCAACGCTGCGGAGGCCGCAATAACGGCCAGAATATCGGCGTAGTTTTCCTCGCCTTGTGAGAGTGACGTCACGATGACTTGTACGTCGTTGTGCAGGTCTTTGGGGAAAAGTGGGCGCAGGGGCCGGTCGATCAGGCGGCTGGTCAGGATGGCCTGTTCGGAGGGCCGGCCTTCGCGGCGGAAGAATGAGCCAGGGATACGCCCGGCAGCATAGAGCCGCTCCTCGAAATCGCAGGTCAGCGGGAAAAAGTCAATGCCCTCACGCGGTGTGTGGGACATTGTGGCCGTTGCCAGCAACACCGTATCGCCACTCTGAGCGACGACCGAGCCGCCCGCGAGTTGCGCGATCTTGCCGGTGGATAGGGTGATGGTATGATCACCCAGCTTCGTTGAAAATGTACGTTCTTCTAACACAGTTTTTCCTCCTGTTGTTGTGACTCCGCCTCATCCACTAACCAGGCGCCGGAGGTTAGAAACTGGGGGCTGTTGTACACCGCTGCGCGGCGTTGCACCCCAAACCCCAATTCCCACCTTCCACACGAGGTCAAGCGGTCGAGCCGGATCTATCTTATTTAGATTTTTTGATTAACCTTGCCCGAAGCTTTTTGCTTCTCTGCAAGGACGATACACACTTTATAATACGGACAAACGAGTAGATGGATGAAACTGTCTCGCAGTTTCCGCATCTACTCGTCTGGCATGTCGAACCGTGAACCGGTATTTATTTGCGCAAACCGAGTCGTTGGATGAGAGTGCGGTAGCGCTCAAGGTCCACTTTCTGCAGGTAGGCCAGTTGGCGGCGGCGTTGCCCCACCATCTTCAGAAGCCCATACCGCGAACTTTCATCGTGTTTGTGGACCCGCAGATGGTCAGTCAAGTCGGTGATGCGGTGCGTGAGCAGCGCAATCTGCACTTCCGGTGAACCGGTATCATCTGCCGACAAGGCATATTCCTTGATAATCTCCTGCTTTTCTTCTTTTTCTAACACGCCTATATACTCCTTAATTTAGAGAACCAACCGAGCGTTTTCCGATTTCGTTTCGGCCAGTGGTCAGTAGTAATAGGGAGTATACCATAGACAGCGTTTTTCGCAAGATGTAGAGGACGCGAGATGCAGGATGCGGGGCGAGCATTCAGCTAGCAGTTTTTAGCTGTCGGCAAAAATACTCAACTTTGGCATCCACTGGTATAATCAAGGCAACGAAAAACGACGTTGTATATACCGATCACTCATTTCTAATTCTCAGGAGTATGCCATGCCTGATGCAATCACATTGACGCTAGACGCGATGGCCCACGGCGGCGATGCTATCGGACGCCACGAAGGACGCGCGATTTTCGTCCCTTACGCCATTCCCGGCGAACGGGTGCGGGCCGAAATCGTTGATGACCGCGGGCGATACGCGCGCGCACGCTTGCTCGAAGTCCTTGAGCCTTCCCCAGCCCGCGTTGATCCGCCGTGCCCGTACTTCGGCCCGGAAGCCTGCGGCGGTTGCCAGTGGCAGCACATCGACTACGGTGTGCAGGCGCGCATCAAAGGGTTGGTGGTGCTGGATCAATTCCGGCGCGTTGGCAAATTCGAAGAACCGCCGATCCTCGAGCCGATTCCCGACGAAGTAGGGTGGGAGTACCGCAACCACGCGCTCTTTCACGCTGACGCCGATGGGCGGCTAGGCTTTCTCTCCGCGCGCAGCCACGATGTCTATCCTATCGATGATTGCCTGATCCTGCACCCGTTGTTGAGTGGCCTATGGCAATCGCTGGATATGGCCTATCCGGCGTTGGAGTGTATGGAACTGCGCGCCGGGACTGCGACCGGCGATCTGATGGTGGTGGTGCAGGCGAAGGGAGAGGAACCGCCCGCGCTGGAGGTGGATTTTCCGCTGTCGGTGGTGCAGATACGGCACGACGACGCGATCGCGCCGCTCATCGGCCTGGATTACATTATGGAGAGTGTCGCTGGGCGTGAGTTCCGCATCTCGGCGACGAGCTTCTACCAGGTCAATTCTGCGCAGGCGGCGCAGTTGGTCGATCTGGTGCTGGAAGCGCTGGAGCCACGGGGGTACCAGAAGGTGCTGGATGCGTATTGTGGCGTGGGATTGTTCACCGCTTTCCTGAGTGAGGAAGCCGGCACTGTGACCGGCATCGAAGCGTACCCGGCGTCCGTTGCCGATGCAGTGCACAATCTGGCGGGGGCGGATAACGTCACGATCTTACAGGGGGCGGTGGAGGACGTATTGCCGGCGTTGGAGCACAAGCTCGATGCCGCAGTTGTCGATCCGCCGCGCACCGGCCTGGAACTGGATGCGCTGGATGCGCTGGCAGCGCACGCGCCCAAACGCATCGTCTACGTCTCGTGCGATCCGGCGACGCTGGCGCGCGACGCCCGGCGCTTGGTGCGGCATGGCTACACCCTGCAATGGGTCCAGCCGGTGGATTTATTTCCGCAGACGTATCACATTGAGAACGTCGCGCTGTTGACGCGGTAGCTGTGTGGATTCTAGAGAAACTGCGCGAAAACTGTTCGTAGGGCTGCGATGTCGTCCAAACGTGTTTGGAGCACCTCGTACACGATAGTGCGGTCGATATCCAGATACGCGTGAACCAGGATGTTGCGGAAGCCGATCATCTTGATCCACGTTTCCTGGAGTTCGGCTGAGATGTAGTCGTGCTCGGCCAGGAGACGGGGAATATCGCTGTGCCAGTTGACGATGCCGAGCGCCTCGTCTGCAATTACGTGATTCCCCAGATCGGTGACGATCTCGACTGCCAGTTGCAGAAAACGCTCTGCGCTGCCGTAGCGTTCAGGGTCGGCGATGAATGCTTCGAGACTGTAGCCCTGTAACTGGGAGAGGATTTCCAGGTATTCATCGAGTTTGTTCAGGCGTTTGCGGACGACTTCAGCCCTGACCATCGAGAATCCTCCTTTTGTATGCCTCTCGTTGCACGTTCAGGTAAGGCAGGAAGTCGAAGTACTGGCGCACAATTTTGGAGTACAGCGCCCCCCGGTCGAAATCCGCTGTCTGATAGATCAGGCGATTCTGGCGCACGGCTTCGTAGCGCAACGTGATGTCGTCGATATCCAGGAAGACCAGATCCACGTCGCAAAAACCGTGGCGCGCCAAATCGGCGAGAATATCCAGCCGTTGCTGGCGAACCTGATGATCGCGCGGGACGACCGCCAGGTCCAGATCGCTGGTCGCACGCGCAGCATCCGCAGCGCGTGACCCAAACAGGTACACGGCCTGGATGCCCGGATATTTCGCAAATATCTGGGGTAAAATCTCAAGGTCTGGGAGTCCTGTTGATATTTTTGTCATTGTTCTTCCCGTTATCACCGTTTCCTTAATTGTACTGCAAAACTGAAAATCCCGCTATTGTCTTTTGCTTCGTCTCTAAACTGCACTACAATGACAGATGATTCTGACCCACCTATGGAGAAAACGATGAAAAACACGATTCCACTATACCAAGTCGATGCTTTCACCCGCGCTCCCTTCAAAGGCAATCCGGCGGCGGTGTGTTTGCTGCCGCACACGCTCGATGCCACGTTGATGCAGGCGATTGCCGCCGAGATGAACCTGTCCGAGACGGCGTTCGTAATGCCTGTGGGAGATACGCCGTGGACAGAAACCGTGCGCTTTTCGCTGCGCTGGTTCACTCCCGCCGTCGAGGTGCGTCTCTGCGGGCACGCGACGCTGGCGACGGCGGCGGTGCTTTTCGGTGCGGTAGGTGTGCAGACGGAGGCCGTGACCTTCGAGACACTCAGCGGCGACCTCATCGCCCGGCGCGTCGCGGATGGGCCGGCGGACTGCGAGACGATTACGCTCGATTTTCCGGCGGATACGCCCGTCCCGTGCGAGCCGCCTGCCAACGCGCTAAAGGCACTCGGCGTGGCGGCATCGCAGGCCGCTGCGTATGGAACACGCGCGCGTGACCTGCTCATTCAACTCGACGACGCGCAGCAGGTGCGTGACCTGCGCCCAGACTTCCCGGCGCTGCTGGCTTGCGAGGAACTGGACGCCTATCGTGGTGTGATGGTGACTGCGACCGAACCACAAGGCGGTTCGGTCTACGATTTCGTCTCGCGCTTCTTCGCGCCGAAAGTGGGCATCAACGAGGACCCTGTCACCGGGTCGGCGCACACACTGCTCACGCCGTATTGGGCCGCGCAGTTGGGCAAGACGGAGATGCTGGCCTACCAGGCCTCGGCGCGCGGCGGCGAGATCGGCGTGCGGTTAGCGGAGAATGGGCGCGTGGCGTTGACAGGCGATGCGGTGGTGGTGTTCAAGGGGGAGCTTTGTGTCTGATTGTCACCCGGATGGCGTGGTTTCGTGGTAGAATAGGAGAAAAGGTATGCAGTCCGTGCGGAGGGTCTAATGCACAAGTTATTAGAGCGAATTTCAATCGATCCCGGCGTTTGTTTCGGCAAGCCGTGCATTCATGGCACACGCTTGTGGGTTTCTCTGTTATTGGATTTTCTTGCTTCTGGCATGAGCATTGAGGAAGTGTTGGAAGAATACCCACAACTGACCGAGGAGGATGTCCGGGCTGCTATTGCGTATGGCGCGATGATGTCCCGAGAGCGGTACGTCGAATTACCCGGTGAGGTCACGCGTGCGTTTTAAGCTGGATGAGAACTTTGGAACGCGAACCCAGCAACTTTTTGTCGAAGCTGGGCATGACGTTCACACTGTGGGCCATGAATTGCTCCAGGGAGCGTCGGACCAACAACTCTACCGGGTGTGTTGTGCTGAAAAGCGCTGCCTAGTGACATTGGACTTGGATTTTGCCAGCCCGCTACGTTTTCCACCGGGAAAGAGTGGAGGCATTGTTGTAATACGAGTTCCACGCAATCCTAGCCTGACGCTTCTTGAAGACCTGGTTAAGCAGACGCTAACAATGGTGGCACAAACGGCGGTTGCTGGACAATTGTGGGTCGTTGAGCCGGGGCGCGTTCGTATTTATGATACTGAGAACACAGAGTAAGGTCGTTCCAGGAAAATAAACCAACCAGACTTTGGCGCTAGCGCAGGAGCTTTCCTCTGATGTGGCCTAGTTTAAATCCTGGAACTACCTAAGTATCGCGGTTTTTCTTCCAAAGACTGGCCTGGAATGATATTTCCAGGCCAGTTTGTTTACTGGGATGAGAGAACTTTTAATCGCTATATCACCTCGACGATCGATCCGCCATCGCCCTTCGTCACCTGAATCTGCGTGGGGAAGGCCTCCCGCAGTTCGTCGATGTGGGTGATGACGAGGACGAGGTCGAATTCGTGCTGCACGGCTTTGACGGCTTCGACGAGCCGCTGCCGTCCCTCGGCGTCCAGGGAGCCGAAACCCTCGTCGACGAAGAGGGAGCGCAGGCGCACCCCCGCGCGCTGCGCCAGCATCCGCGAGAGCGCCACGCGGATAGAGAAGTTGACGCGGAATTGTTCTCCGCCGGAGAAATTTTCGTAGGGGCGCGTGCCCTTCTCATCGCTGATGATGATGTCTAGCGTTTCACGCAGGTTGCCCGCCTTGGTCTCGCGCTGCGTCTCGAAGCGGACGTGCATCCGCCCGGCGGTGAGGTTTTGGAGGATGTGGTTGGCCTCCCGTTCCAACTCCGGCAAGGTGTGCTCGATGATCATCGCCGGGATGCCGTTGACGCCGAAGGCGTCGCGCAGTTCGGTGAGCAGACCCACGCGTGCGGCCAGTTCTTCGCGCTGTGCGCGCATCTCCTTCTGGCGGCGTTCGAGCGTTTCCAACGCGGCGAGGTTTTGCCGCGCCGCGCCGACTTGCTGGCGGACCGTGGCTTCCTGCTGGCGTGCTTCGTTGAGCAGATGCGCCAGGCGTGGCCCTTCGGCCAGGGTGGGGCGCAGCGCATCGAGTGCGGCTTCCTGTTCGGCGCGTTCGGTTTCTAGCGCGGCGATACGCCCGTGCTGCGCTTCAATTTCCAGCGCGAGCCGTTTGAGCGTCTCCGCTTCCTTTTCGATGCTGACGCGCGCTTTCTCCAACTCGCGGTAATCGTCTTCGGCGTGGCTGAGAGCCTGCACGCGCCCTTTGACCTCCTGGTGGGCATCGGCGTCGTAGCCGAGTTCGGCCAATTCCTCGTGGATGTGCGCCAATTCCGCGCGCGGGCCTGCGGCGTAATCATCCTGCTCGAGGCGTGTCTGATGGGCCAGCGCAGTTTTGCGTGCCTGTTCCAGCGCCGGGCGTTCTGCGTCGGCATAGGCCTCGGCGGCGAGTTGGCCTTCGACTTCAGCGACCTGGGCCTGGGCCTCTGCGATGCGCACGTTGGCATCGTCGCTCTGTTCGATCTGCTGTTGCAACCGGGCGACGGTCTGTTCCTGGCGCGGACGCGCGCGGAGCGATCGTTCCTGTTCGTGCACCTTTTTCTGTAAGGCGGCGTTCTCTTCCTGGAGCGTCTGGATGCGCGCGGCGTTAGCGCGGAATTCGTCGCCCATCTCCACGCCGTGCGTCTCAATCTCTGTGAGCAGACGTGCGTGATGTTCGGGGGTGAGGGGCTGATGGCATAGCGGACAGTTGGCCTCGGCGGCTTCCAGGCTTTCGAGGCGGCTTTTGGTCTCGTTCATCAGTTCGCGGAGCTGGCGATTGCGCTCAATGAGGCGACTGCGTTCGACTTCGCCGGATTGCAGGCTTTCGCGAGACTGTTCCTGCTCCTGAGCGAGGGTGTCCAACTGCGCAAGTTCGGCGCGCGCGGCGTCGAGTTCGGCCTGTAGCGCCGGGTCGACGGTGCGTTCTTGCAAAAGCACAATTTGCCCGCGCAGGTCGCTGAGCGCGCGCTCCATGGCCGCCCGGTTCGCGGCGATGACGCGTTCGATCCGCTCGATCTCCTGTTCGGCTGCTCGCAGTTGCCCGTTAAGTGCCTCACGGGCGGCGGCGATGGCCTGTTCGCGCGCCGCTTTCTCGCTTTGCAGCCGGGCGGCCTGCCCGAGCTTTTCGCCCCAGGCGCGCTCTTCGGCGATGGCGTCGTGGAGTGCCTGGTAGTTCGCCTCGATGTCGTCGGCCTGTTCCACCATACTCGCGTAGTACGCCTGCTGCCCCTGATGCCCTTCCTCTTCCTGCTCCAGTTGCGCGAGCCGGGCTTTTTCCTGTTGATGACGTTCGTCCAGGTCGGCGATCTGGCGGCGCAGCGCGAGGGCCTGTTCCTGCACGCGATTGATCTCGTCCACCTGCGTCTGGATTTCGGCCAAGCTTGCCGCAGCCGCCTGAACCTGCGCTTCGGCTTGGGCGAGTAATGTTTCGTATTCCTCGCGGCGTGCCAATTCCTGCTCCGTCTCGTCCAGGCGGCGATCCATTTCCTGGATGCGTCCTTGCGCACCGGAGAGCCGTTTTTTGACGCGATCCTGGTACGCGTTCCAGCGATCCAACCCCAGGATGGCGCTAAGCACGCGCTTGCGGTCGGTGGGAGATTGCACGGTGAATTCATCGGCGTGGCCCTGGCGCAGATAAGCGGAGTTGATGAAGGTGTCGTAGTCCAGGCCCAGTTGGGCGATGATGCGGCTTTGCGTTTCGCGGATGCTGTCGTCGGTGAGGTTGTGCCAGCCTTCGTCACCTTCCACCTGGAAATCCAGGACCGAACTGGTGGAGCGCCGTCCCCGGCGCTCGCGGCGGCGCAGGATGCGGCAACGGCGTTCGTCGCCGCCTTGGTAGGGCATACGGAAGACAAATTCCACTTCGAGGCCGTTCTCACCGTGATAGACGAGGTCTTCGTCCCGCCCATAAGGTGCGCGCGACCGGCCCCACACGGCCCAGGTGATCGCATCGAGCAGCGCAGACTTTCCCGCGCCGTTCTCGCCGACCAGACTGGCGAGGTGGACGCCGCGCAAGTCCAGGTCGGTCTCGCGGTGCGAGAGGAAATTGCGGAGGTGCAGTTCTTCTGGGATCATAAAGGAATCATGAATCGAAAATCGGCGATGGCATGGTTTTCCCCCGTTTACCGTCTACTGTCTGCCGTCTACTGGCTCCCCTTAAACCCCTGAGCGACGATGAAGGATTCCCAGCTTTCGTTGCGGGTGGCGGGTGGGGTATTGACTTTGACCGGGTGGAAAGCCATTTTGACTTCGTGGAGCAGCGCGGGAAAGTCCTCGCCCTCGAAAACTTTGACGACCATTTTTCCGCCGGGAATCAGCAGATTTTTGGCGACGGCGAGCGCAGCGTGCCCTAGTTCCATAGAGAGCACGTGATCGCGCAGTTTGACGCCCGTCGTTGAGGGCGCGGCGTCGCTGAGGACAACGTGCGCGCGTCCCCCCGCCAGTTCGATTACCTGTGCTTGCACTTCGGGGTCGGTCATATCGCCTTGTAGAATCGTGACACCGGGAATCGGCTCGATCTCCTGTAAATCCAGGGCGATCACGCGACCCCTGTCGCCTACTAGTTTCACTGTCACTTGCGACCACGAGCCAGGGGCTGCGCCCAGGTCCACGACGATATTGCCATGGCGTATGATGCGAAATCTTTTCTGGATTTGCAATAGCTTATACGCCGACCGCGCGCGATAGCCCTCTTGCTTGGCTTTTTGGAAGTAGGTCTCTTTGCGTTGTTGCTTACGCCAATGTGACAAATCTCAACTCCTGTGAAAATAGCTTCGGATCGCGGGCGTCCCGTACGCTTTCGGATGCGGACAAGATGTCCGCGTTCCATAACGTCACATTTTCATCCAACCGTTGGTGAACCGCTGGTTAGTCTTGTATGGCTTCAATCCGCTGCTGGAACAGGCTGTTTGGTGCGACGGGGTGTGCGGAAGGCGTCGAATTGCAGGGCCAGCGTCTCCGGCAGCAGCCCAACGATGCGCGTGCCCGATTCGCAGTACTCTTCCGTGTCGATCAAGCCGCGTTCGTGGAACATGCCAACCAGCTCGCCACGGTCGAAGGGGATGAGCACGTCGACGCGTACCATTTCGGCTTCCAAAACTTCTTCGATGTGACTGAGCAGCGTGTCCAATCCCATGCCGGTCAACGCGGAGACGGCGACGCTGTCGTCGAGATGGCACAGCGCATCGCAAGCCGCACTGGGATCGGCAAACCGATCGATCTTGTTCAGTACGTTGATCATCGGGATATCCCCTGCTTCGATCTCCATAAGCGTGGCGTAGACGGCGCGGGCCTGCTCGAGTGCCTGCGGGTGGCTGGCGTCGATGACGTGCAGCAGCAGATCGGCTTCGACCACCTCTTCCAGCGTGGCACGGAAGGCGGCGACCAGCCCGGTAGGGAGCTTCTGGATAAAACCGACGGTATCGGTCAGCAGCACCACCGTCCCGCCTGGCAAAGTAACGCGCCGTGTGGTGGGATCCAGGGTAGCGAAGAGTTGGTCGGCGATGTAGATGTCGGCCCCACTAAGGGAGTTAAGGAGTGTGGATTTGCCCGCGTTGGTGTAGCCAACGAGCGAAACGGTTGGCAACCCACTGCGACGGCGCTGGCTGCGGTAGCGCGCGCGTTGGGAGCGCACGTTCTCCAACTCGTGCTTGATCTGGCTGATGCGGCGGCGGATTACGAAGCGGTCCATTTCGAGCTTGGTCTCGCCAGGGCCGCGCAGACCGACGCCGCCGGTGCTACCCCCCGCACGTCCACCGGCCTGCCGGGTGAGTGCTTGCTGCGTCCACGTCTGCGTCAGACGGGGCAGGCGGTATTCGTACTGTGCCAGTTCTACCTGGAGCGCCCCCTCGCGGGTGTGCGCGTGCTGTGCAAAGATGTCGAGGATCAGCCCGGTGCGATCCAGCACCTTTACATTCTTGCCGAAGATTTTTTCCAGTTCGCGTTGGTGGCCTGGGTTTAACTCGTTGTCGAAAACGACCACGTCGATGCTCATCTCCTGCACTGCCGCGGAAATTTCGGCTGCTTTGCCCTTGCCGATGAAGGTGGCCGCGTTGGGGCGTTCCAGCTTTTGTACCGTCTGGCCGAGGACGTCCAGGCCGGCGGTATCTGCCAGCCGCTCCAACTCGCTAAGCGATTCCTCGGCGGGCCAGTCTTCCGGCGCGTATTTGCCATGAGGGATCGTTTTCCACTCTACACCCACCAGATAGGCTTTCTCCGGCGGGGCAATTGTTTCTTTGATAGATTCTCGTTCAGCCATATAGCTCCTAGGAAGTCACATTGTCCTGAGTCGGGTAGTCACAGTTTGAGTAACGCGCCACCATGATAACCGGAAATCAGAGATGGGCAAGGTGGGTGCGGTTCACTTTTTGAGAAGAAGCGGACGTGACGCGCACTAAATCGCCTGTAAATCAGTCCAACGACGATGAGTGAGAGGCGTGAACCGCACCTGCGCAGTTTTGTCTCAGGCGGGCAAGGTCAAAGTAATGTCTGGTGTGCCAAAACTGCGGGCCCACGTGTGCAGTTGTGATCTTAAACGGCGCAAACTCGCCCCCATTTTGGAAAGCATCCAGCAGGATGAAAAGGTTAGAAAATTTAGCAACCCATGTTAAAATAAACCTGAACCTATGGAAGCGATAACTCAGCCTGACGTCTGGGATGCGGCTATACTCGCGCTGCCCCAGGCCCATATTTTGCAATCCTGGTTGTGGGGAGAACTGAAAGGGAGTCGTGGTTGGGCCCCGTTACGTTTTCTCTGGCGCGTAGATGATCGTGTCGTTGCGGCGGCGCAGGTGTTGGTGCTACAACGCGGCAGGTTGCGCCTGGGTTACATCCCCAAGGGGCCGCTTCTGGATTGGACGGATGGTGCCTTGGCTGAGACGGTCTTGACGCAGTTAGCGGCATACGCGCAGCAGGGCGGGTTATTGTTGCTGAAAATCGATCCTGATGTGCGCGCCGATACCGAGGTTGGAGGCGCGACGAGGACTCTTTTGACGAAACTTGGGTGGCGCGCCTCTTTTGAGCAAGTTCAGTTTCGTAATACAATGCTACTGGATTTGCAGCCTGGGTTGGATCGCTTGATGGAACAGATGAAGTCCAAGTGGCGTTATAATATCCATCTCGCTGTGCGCAAGGGTGTGACTATCCGCGATGCCACCCCGGACGACTTCCCGTTGCTGTGTGCGATGTACGCCGAGACTGCGATGCGTGATAGTTTCATCATCCGGGAGGAAGCTTACTACCAGGATGTGTGGGAGCGGTTTATGCGCGCTGGATTGACGTGGGCGCTGATCGCCGAGGTTGATAACGCGCCGCTCGCGATGGCGATTGCCTTCCATTTGGGGCCGTGTGCCTGGTATATGTACGGCGCCTCGCGTGATACCGGGCGGGAATTTATGCCCAACCATTTGTTGCAATGGCACATCATCCTTCGCGCGACGGAAGCCGGCTGCACCGTTTATGATCTATGGGGCGCACCCGACACGCTGGATACCACCGATCCGCTGTGGGGCGTATATCGCTTCAAGGCAGGGTTTGGAGCGACTTATGTCCGGCACCTGGGAGCGTACGACTACACACCGCGAACCTGGCTCTATCGCCTGTACGCTTTCCTGCGCCCGCGCGCGGTGGCGGTGGCCCATCGCTATCACTGGGCGCGCATCCGCTATACTTGAGCCGGTGAGAGAATTCTAACCGCGAATCACGCGAATCTTCGCTAATTTGAAAAAGGATTCGCGCGGATTCGCGAGATTAGCGGTTTATTTTTAAAGGAGACGGCGGTGCTGCCGCACTCCAGGCAAGCACGAAAACGGAGGCCAGCAGGATGCTGGCGATCCCAGCGATTTTCGAAGGAGGGCTTTGTGCGAATTCTAGTCACGGGTGGGGCTGGTTTCCTGGGCAGCGCGCTGGCGAATGCTTTAGCGCGCGAGGGCCACGAAGTGTTGGTGTTGGACGATCTCAGTGCCGGAGACCAAACGCGACTGGACGCGAAAGTGTTCTTTCATCGCGGGGAAATTACCAACCGGCCTAAGCTGTGGACGCTCTTGCAGGGTGTGCAGTGCGTCTACCATCTCGCCGCGCGCGTGCTGGTGGCGGAGTCGATCCTGTATCCTCGCGAGTACAACGACGTGAACGTCGGTGGCACCGTCGCTTTGTTGGAGGCGATGCGCGATGTGGGCGTGCCGCGCCTGGTGTTCACCTCGTCGGGTGCCGTCTACGGCGCGCAGGTGGAGCAGCCGGTGTCCGAATCTACCACGCCCAATCCCCAATCCCCCTATGCGGTGAGCAAACTCGCGGCGGAATACTACGTCCACACGATTGGCGCGCTCTGGGGCACGACGACCGTGGCCTTGCGGATTTTCAACGCCTACGGGCCTGGACAACCACTGTTGCCTTCGCACTCGCCGGTGATCCCACGGTTCGTGTACCAGGCGTTGGGCGGTGGTTCGCTCGTGATCTTTGGAAGCGGCGAACAGACGCGCGACTTCGTCTACGTCGATGACGTGGTGCGCGCGCTCATCGCTGCGGCGACCGCGCCCGACGTGGCCCGGCGCACGATCAACGTCGGCAGTGGCGAGGACACCTCGATCCAAACGTTGGCCCAACACGTGCTCACCCTGACCGGCTCCTCCAGCAACATCATCAACAGCCCCGTCAAGAGCGGGGGGGTGGTGCGCCTGCGTTCGGATGTAAGCCTGGCGCGCCAGGTGTTGGGGTATGAACCCAAGGTTCCACTGCTGGAGGGACTGCAGCGCACGTTGGCGGAAGATCGACGTTTTAAGAGGGGAAGGGATTAGTGATTGGTAACTGGTAATCAGGAAGCAAGGAGCAGGGAAATCCTAATCCCTAATCCCTGATCCCAGATTACCAATTCCTGTTTCCAGAGGAGGCTTTATGTTAATCACACACGCTCGCATCGCTACGCTTGGCGACGCCCCACAGTTGCTTGACGATGGCGCGTTGCTCATCCGTGATGGCAAGATCGCCGCGCTGGATACTACGATGGCACTGGCGACACAGTACCCGCGCGAGGAGCGTCTGGACGCCGACGGGCAGCTCGCGTTGCCCGCGTTGCTGTGCGGGCACACGCACTTCTACGGCGCGTTTGCGCGCGGCTGGGCCTATCCTGGCCCGCCGGCCACACGCTTTAGCGAAATTCTTGAGCGGCTGTGGTGGCGGCTCGACAAGGGCCTGACGCTGGATGACGTCCACTATTCCGCGCTCGTCTGTCTGGCCGACGCCGTACGTCACGGCGCGACGACGCTTATCGACCATCACGCCAGCCCCAACGCCATCGACGGCTCGCTCGACGTGCTGGCCGAAGCGGTAGTGCAGTCCGGCATACGCGCGTCGTTGTGCTACGAGGTGACCGATCGCGATGGCCCCGCGCGCGCAGCGGCCGGCATTGCGGAGAACGTCCGTTTCTTGCGACGGATGCGCGTTGACCCCCATCCGCAGTTGGCGGCCTCGTTTGGGCTGCACGCCTCGCTGACGTTGAGTGACGCCACGTTGGGCGACGCCGTTGCCGCTGCCGCCGGGCTCGAGACGGGATTCCACATTCACGCGGCGGAGGGCATCGAGGACGTGGAGGATAGCCTGGCGAAGTCCGGCAAGCGCGTCATCCACCGGCTGCACGACGCCGGTATCCTCGGCCCGCGTTCTATCGTGGCGCACGCCGTCCACGTCGACGAGAGCGAAATGGACGTGCTGGCGGACACCGGCACGTGGGTGACGCACCAACCGCGCTCGAATATGAACAACGCCGTCGGTTTTGCACAGGTGGAAACCATGCTGGCGCGCGGTGTGCGGGTGGCCCTGGGCAACGACGGCTTCAGCAACAACATGGTCGCCGAGATGAAGACCGCCTACCTGGGCCACAAGCTGGCGCAACGCGATCCGCGGGCGATGTCCGGTGACCTCGTCTTCCGCCTGGCCTACGATGCCAACGCCGGACTGGCGCGCATCTTCTGGCCCGCGCAGATCCTGGGTGTGCTCGCGCCGGGTGCGATGGCCGATCTTATCCTCGTGGATTACAAGCCGACGACGCCGTTGACCGCGGGCAATCTGCCGTGGCACGTGCTCTTTGGCTACGAGGCTTCGGCCATCACCACCACGATCAGCGCCGGGCGCGTGCTGATGCAGAATCGCCGATTGCTCACGCTGGACGAGGAGGCCATCACCGCGCGCGCGCGCGAACTGGCTGCGGCGTTATGGGCGCGAGTTTGAGCTATAAAATAGAACATTTATCACTTTTCTCTTGTTCATTCGTTATGTTATGCTAGAATACATCCGATGCGGATCGACATTTTAACGCTCTTCCCAGCTATGTTTTGCGGGGCACTGCAGGAAAGCATTCTCAAGCGTGCCCAACAACGTGGCCTGCTGCACCTGGTCCTCCATCAGATCCGCGATTATGCGCTGGACCGGCATCAAATGACCGACGACGTACCTTACGGTGGCGGCGTGGGCATGATTATGAAGCCCGAGCCGGTTTTCCGCGCCGCGCGCACGGTGTTGGGCGGGACACAAGCGCCGGTGATTCTGTTGACCCCACAGGGGCGGACGTTCACCCACGCGGTAGCCCAAGAATTGGCCCAACATCCCCGGCTGATGCTGATATGCGGTCATTACGAAGGCATCGACGAACGTGTGCGCGAGTATGGGATTACCGACGAGCTTTCCATCGGTGATTACGTGTTGACCGGTGGTGAGCTGGCGGCGATGGTGGTCGTGGATGCTGTCGCGCGGTTCGTACCGGGCGTGTTGGGTGCTGCTGAAGGCGCACAGGAAGATTCATACGGCGACGGTCTTTTGGAAGGCCCACAGTACACACGCCCACCGGTTTTCGATGGCTGGCAGGTTCCGGAGGTGTTGTTGTCGGGAAATCATGCCCGCATTGCGCGCTGGAAACGCGCGATGGCCTTGCAACGGACGTTGGCGCGGCGTCCCGATCTCTTGGAGACCGCGTCCCTGAGCGCCGAGGATAAAGCGCTTTTGCAGGAATTTCGTCGTACTTTGGGTGAACCTGATGTTGCAAAGTGAAGTATATTTATATAGAGCGTGTGACAAAGGCGTGAGTGGAGGCCCGCCCATGGAGGTTGAGCCCCGCTTGATCCGCCGGTTGCAAGATGGGAACCTGGCGGCGCTTGGAGAGCTTTATGAATTGTTCAAAGACGTCGTCTACCGAACCGCATTGGCAATCACCCACGACGAGCACGCTGCAGAAGATATTCTGCAAGAATGTTTTGTACGGTTATATAAATATGCTGGATCCATCGATGCCGAGCGTCCGTTGAAACCCTGGCTTTACCGGGTCGCGGTCAATCTGTCCTACGACTGGTTTTCGAGAAAACCGAAACTGCAACCGCTTGATGATGTTATGGAATGGTTATCCGGATTACCGAACGTTTTGCCATCCCCAGACCGTAAAGCCGAGGAGCGGGAGTTGCACAAAATGGTTCGCGACGTCATCGCGGAACTGCCGATGTCCCATCAGATCGTCGTCGTCCTGTACTATTTGGAAAATCTATCGGTCGAAGAAGTTGCTTTGGTAGTGGAATTACCGGCTGGGACGGTCAAGTCCCGGCTCTATCACGCGCGTAAGCGTTTACGCGATGCCCTGGCACAGCGCCAGCGGCCTGTACCTGAGATGACGTATGAGTTCACGTGAATTTGACGGTATGCTGGATGATCTGGTTCGGCAGGCTCTTTATCCTTTTGCCGAAGCTAAACCGCCGGTGCGAGTGTGGCGGCGCGTGCTCCGTGCCGTGCGTTCGATGCGCACTGGGTCTGAGGCATCCATCGATCATCCGCTGCTTGTCGCTCTTAAGGCGTTCGCCGGTCTTCTGGCGCCCGCTGGTCTCGCAGCGTCCGCTGGTTTCACAGCGGCCTTTTCCCGTTTTTGGGGCTCTCTCTCAGGGATGAGCGGGAGCAATGTGATGTATGTATCGTTGTTCTCGAATCGAGCGTATTGTGTTGACCAAAATGGACACTGCCTGTCTGCGCCATTTTTGGATATAACGTTGACGCAGATGTTCGATTTGCGTCTGGCATCGTAAACGCTGGGGGCGATTTTTTTGCGTCGTGCCCATCGCCTGACGCGGGCGCGCTTGTTTTGTGGAGCTTTGTTATCAACAATGTCTGTGTTCGCATTTAGGGTCTTATCCTTGCTTCGAGGGGATCGCCAGATCCCCGTTTGGCGCGAGGAAGCCCCTGGCGGGCGCGGATTTGGTCGTATGCTACGCATCCGCGTTCATTTTAAGCAAAAACTAAAGAAGCGTGATGGGAATGATGAAGCCCTGCGTTCACATTTGACGTTCTCTATCCTTGATGGTATATTTGCTTTAGTACTTTTACATTTCAGTATCCGCGCCTTATGAAGTTTTACAAATTAGTTCGGTAATGGGTCAGGTGTGTTCTTCCTCTAACTCCCCCCACCGGGGGGCATCCAGTGCTGACTACCGGATTAGTATTTAATTTTCATTGGGCGCACTTGCTACATAGAATCGATTTTTGGATAGGTTATCAAATAAGGAGGTGGTGCCATTTCTTCAACATATTAAACAGTGTTAGTAACGTTAAAAAGTTAATCTATCTGTAAAATTCTCTTTAAGGAGGAGAAACTTATGATTACCAAGAAGTGGATGAATTTGTTGGCTGTAATCGTACTTTTCAGCCTCGTCCTTTCCGCTTGTGCCACCCCGGAGCAAGTGGTCGTCACCGAAGTCGTCGAGAAGACGGTCGAGGTTGAGAAGATCGTCGAGAAGACGGTCGAGGTCGAGGTCGAGAAGACGGTCGAGGTTGAGAAGATCGTCGAGAAGACGGTCGAAGTTGAAGTGACCCCCGAACCTGTCGCGGTTGACCGCACGGGCGCCTGGCTGGACACGGTCGTCGTGGTCGAAGAGCCTTCTGCGGAGCAGGCTGTGACCCGCCTAGAAGTCGGCGAGCTCGATCTCTATGCTTATGGCGTTTCTGATCCTGACGTTGTGGCATCGGTTGAGGCGTCTGATGCCCTCGATTACTATAATTCCTCCGGCTCCTACAACGAGCTGACCTTCAACACCGCGGGCCCCGTCTTTGACGGTACCGGCAAGTTGAACCCCTTTGCCGTGGCGCGCATCCGCGAGGCCATGAACTACCTCGTGGACCGCAAGTACATTGCTGAGGAGATCATGGGCGGTATGGGCATCCCGCGTTGGACGACCTTCAACAGTGCCTCCAATGACGCCGCGTTGATGGCCGACGTGATTCGTGGGATCGAACTGAAGTACGCCTACAACCTCGAGACGGCCGAGTCCATTGTCACCGAGGAAATGGAAGCGCTGGGCGCAACCATGGAAGATGGCGTCTGGACGTACGAAGGCGAACCTGTCGAGCTTATTATGCTCATCCGTGTCGAGGATGCGCGCCGTGAGATCGGCGATTACTTCGCCAACCAGTTGGAAGACATCGGCTTCACCGTTATGCGCGACTACCGCACCTCCGCCGAGGCGTCCCCCCTCTGGATCGGGAGTAATCCCAACGAAGGGTTGTGGCACATCTACACCGGCGGCTGGATCACCACCGCTATCCCGCGCTCGCTGACCGACAACTTCGCCTTCTTCTACACCGACATGGGCTACGGCGTCCCGCTGTGGCAAAATTACGTGAATGACCCCGAATTCTACGAACTGGCCGATAAGCTACAGTACAACCAGTACTCGTCGGTCGAAGAGAAGGTCGAGATGCTGGCCCGGGAACTGGAGCTAGCGATGCTAGAATCCCAGCGCGTCTGGCTGGTGGACCGTGTTTCCTCCACCCCCAAGCGCAAGGAAGTCAAGGTCGCGGCTGACCTGTACGGCGCCGTCAGTGGCGCGTCTCTGTGGGCCCAGACCCTCCAGCGCGAGGGTGAAATCGGTGGGTCGATGAACGTCGCTATGCCCAGCATTCTGACCCAACCCTGGAACCCCATCGGGGGCAGCAACTGGATCTACGACATGATGCTGATCCGTGGCACGGGCGAGCTTGGTTTGGTGGCCGATCCCTACACCGGTCTCTCCTTGCCGAACCGCATCGAGCGGGCCGAGGTCACGGTGCAGGAAGGACTCCCCGTCTTCAAGACCCTCGACTGGGTGACCCTGGATTTCGCCCCCGAGATCGTCGTTCCTGACGATGCCTGGGCGGGTTGGGATGCCGAAGCGCAGCGCTTCCTGACGGCGTCTGAGGTCTACACCGAGCCGATGACGGCGATGCGCAAGAGCGTCGTCTACTATCCCGATGACCTGTACGACACCGTCAAATGGCACGATGGCAGTCCCTTCTCCATCGCCGACGTGGTCATGAGCATGATCTTGCAATTCGACCGTGGTGAAGAAGCAAGCGCTATCTATGACGAAGGATACGTGCCAGAATACCAATCCTTCCTTTCTGGTGCCTTCCGCGGTATGCGCATCGTCTCCGAGGATCCGTTGGTCATCGAGTACTATGCTGACTCCTACCAACTGGACGCCGAGGATTGTGTCACTACCTGGTGGCCCTACTACGCCCAGGGACAGGGAGCCTGGCACGCAGTGACGCTGGGCATCATGGCCGAGGCGGATGGCGAAGCTGCCTTCACCGATGTAAAGTCCGAGGCCAACGAGGTTGAGCATCTCAGTTACATTGCTGGTCCAACCATCAGTATTCTGGAAACGAAGCTGAACGCTATGGTGGGAATGACCGCGACAATGCCTTACGAGCCTACGTTGAGCGAGTACGTGACCGCCGATGAAATGCAGGCGCGCTTTGCCAATCTCGCAGAGTGGTACCGCCGCCGCGGTCACTTCTGGGTCGGCACGGGTCCCTTCTACCTGGAACGCGCCTTCCCCGTCGAGGGTACGGTCGTGTTGCAGCGCAACCGGGACTACCCCGATATGGCCACCCGCTGGACGGGCTTCGCCGAGGCTCCCATCGCCGACGTGCTACTGGATGGCCCCGGCCGCGTGACCATCGGTGAGGAAGCCGTGTACGAGGTTGCGGTTGAGTTGGCGGGCGCACCTTACCCCGTCGATGACATCGACAACGTCAAGTACCTCGTGCTCGACGCCACCGGCAACGTCGCTTTCGTCGGTGAGGCTGAGGCCATCGAGGACGGGCTGTGGGAGATCGTGCTCGACGCCGACACGACGGGCGCTCTCGAAGCTGGTTCCAACCAGTTAGAGGTCGTGGTTGTGTCCAAGCGGGTTGCTGTACCCAGCACCGATTCTCTCTCCTTCGTGACCGCACAGTAGTTGACTGATCAGGTCGTATGTTGCTAAACCTTCATACGTCTATGAAACGCCGAAGTAACTTTAGTTTTTTACGGCCAGATCAGTAGTCTGGATGTCTTGCCGGGGGCGGGCGTTGACTCGCCCCCGGTTCGTAATTCTCTTCAATACGTTTTCAGTAGAACTTCAAAATACGCTTAATAAAACTACTTGCAGTACAAGTTACTTGTGATTACGCCAGGTTTTGCGGCTAATGAAGTTTTACAAATTAGTTCGGTAATGGGTAAGGT
>JBNGDO010000017.1:0-2024 GCA_049975385.1 Anaerolineae bacterium
GCTTTGTGGGTTTAACGCTCTCACTCGTCACCATGTTCTTCATCCGCGAGGAGGCCGAGGACAAAGTCCCAGGCCGGACCGACGTCCGCCACGGCCTGCGGATGATGCTGCACTATCTGCGCGCGGATGCATCGCTGCGCCGGGCCGTCATCACCCAAATTGTGCTGTGGACGGCGGGAGCGGCATCCCCGTTCTTTATCGTGTACGCCCGCGAAGCCTTCGTCGGGAACGATGCCATTATCGGCGCGCTGTTGACAACACAGAGCATCGGCGGGGTGGCAGCGGCGCTGATTTGCGGGCATCTGATCGACCGGGTGGGCAGTTGGGCCGCTATCCGTCTGGCAGCGGTCACGCAGACGGTTTCGCTGCTAGCGGTTATCCTGGCAGGCGTGCTCGGCGCACCGGCGGTCTTCTACTTCACCGCCTTCTTCCTGCTGGGCTTCGTGACCGCCAGTCTATGGTGGAGCTTCAGCGCCTACTTGCTGGACATTGCCGACGACGAACAGCGTCCGATCTACCTGGCAACGAGCGGCATCCTCAGCGGCGTCACCGTCCTCAATCCGCTCATCGTCGGGGCGCTATTCGAGACGTTGCTGCCGGGTACGGTCTTCATCATTATGGCGGTGCTCAGCGCGGGCGGCTGCGCATTGACCTGGACGCTGCGCAAGGGACGGGCGATACCTGTAGGGGCGAGGCAACCCCCAACAGTATCTTCTTGACAAAGGGACTTCGTGTCCAATTTCACATCGCAATCATAGATATGTTAGGGTTGCCTCGCCCTTACATTATGCATAAGGAGTTATGACGTTGCCATCACAAGCATCGACACACACTTTGACGAAAACAGCGGTCCGGGCCCATTCGCGGCGCGGGCTGCTCGTATTGTATATCGCAGCCGTCGTCTTCTACTGGATGTCGCTCTATCTATACGTGCCCACCCTGTCGGTCTACGCAGCGATGAAGACGGATGATCTGGCGCTGGTGGGCATCGTGCTCGCGCAATATGGCCTCTGGCAAGCGGTCACGCGTTTCCCGTTGGGCATCCTGGCGGACTGGATCGGGCGGCGCAAACCATTCATCCTCGCCGGATTCGCGCTCGGCGGATTGGGCGCGCTGTGGATGGGGCTGACCGGCTCGATCAACGGGCTGATCGTCGGGCGGGCACTCTCCGGCCTTGCGGCGAGTGTGTGGGTGTTGCTCGTTGTCGCCGTCAACAGCCAGTTCCCGCCGGAGGAAGCCGTGCGCATCACGGCGCTGCTCTCCGGCGTCAATTCCGTCGCGCGGATGGCCGCCACGAGCGTCACCGGCGCGCTGAACGATTGGGGCGGGTATCCCCTCGCCTTCTTCGCAGCGGCAGGCACGGCGGCGCTGGCGATGGTGGCGATGCTCATCGTGCGCGAACCGGCGCGCCCGTCGAAACGGCCGTCACTGGGGAGTCTGGGCAAGTTGATCACCCGACGCGACGTGCTCACGCCGTCGCTGCTCTGCGCCGTGTCGCAATTCGCCATCTGGGCCGGACCATTCACCTTTTCACCGATCCTGGCAAAAAGCCTGGGAGCGACGGATGGGACATTGAGCCTGCTGACCAGTCTAAACATCGCGATGGTGATGCTCAGCAGCTTCGCCACATCTGCGGTCGCCAAACGGGTGAGCGCACGCTGGCTGGTGGTCTTCAACTTTTCGGTGATCGCGCTCTCCATGGTGATGCTGACCTTTGCCCGCTCCCTGACGCTGGTTTTCGCCGCACAAATCTGCTTCGGATTGGCTTCCGGGATCGGCTACTCAGTATTGATGGGCTTGAGCATCCGCGATGTGGGCGAAACGCAACGCGCGACGGCAATGGGATTGTTCCAGGCCGTGTACGGCATCGGGATGTTCGCCGGGCCGTGGCTCAGCGGTATTCTGGCGGGCGCCATCGGCATCCAGCCGATGTTCGGCGTGGTGGGCGGTGGCTGTCTGCTCATAGGATTGCTGGGGGTACAACAACTCGCCAAAGACTGAAGTTCAGCCACCCTTGCGAAGGT
>JBNGDO010000017.1:2124-49940 GCA_049975385.1 Anaerolineae bacterium
GTGGCACCGCAGGTTAAAAAATCCGGCTACCGGTGTATACTTATATGAAGGTGGAGGTCGATATCGAAAAGTAGACGTGCAACGCAGAAAGGAGGTGCTGACGTGGATAGAAATTTGTTTTCCAGGCAGAATTGGTGGCGTGATGGGTTGATGGTCCTGGGATGGTTGCTCGTGGTGGGATTGGCAGTCGCCCTGGTCTGGTACAGTTTTGCAAATGAACCGGCATCTTCCCCACCTGCCAGTGAAGGCGACGCCGTCGTCACACCCTCACCGCAGGCAACAGCCTCTCCCACAGTGCCAGCCGTCCTCCCGCCCACCGCAACCCCCACGGCCACTCCGCAGCCACTGTCGCCCTCACCCACTCCCGAACCGACGGCCATCCCACCATCCCCGACGCCCACGCCCTACATCGTCGCCGGTGTGGATGGGGTCAACGTGCGCACCGGGCCGGACATCAGCTACGAGCAAATCGGCTATATCGATCCCGACGGGCAGGCAGAATACCTGGGTACCGAAGACAATTGGATGCAGATTCGCTACGAGGGCGAAGTTGCCTGGGTCTATGGACCGCTGGTCACCGTCTTTGAAGCGGCGGAGGCCGAAGCGACTGCGCCCGCCGAGGTGACCGAACCCGCTGAGACACCGGCATCAACCGGTGAGGTCGTGGACTGGTCGAATGAGTTGACGCAACTGATCAACCAGCAACGGGCCGCACAAGGACTCCCAACCTACACGTACAATGAACAGTTGAAGCAGGCGGCGCTACTTCACGCCCTCGATTGTGCCGAACACGGCGAACTGACGCACATTGGCTCCGATGGTTCGACGTTGTCGGAGCGCGTAGAACGTGCCGGATATAGCTCTACGAACGTCGCGGAGATCACCATCACCGGGCCATCGCCACAATTCGCCATAGAGTGGTGGATGAGCGAGACGCCGCCGGATGACCCGCATCGCAGCCAGATATTGAGCGAATCGATGACGGAGATGGGTGTCGCCGTCGTCCCTGCCGGTAACACATTCTACTTCGTTGCAGTTATGGGGCAACCGTGAGACGATGGAGCCTCTGTACGCCACCCACCCTTCCCCCTTTGGTCCGTTCAGCCTCGTCTGGCAAGAGACCAAGACCGGGCCGCGGATTCAGCGCATCTTTCTCTCCAATGCCCAGGCTTTGGCCGAAGATCGCGTGCGTATGACGTGGGGAAACGCTCATCCCGGCGCAAATCCTCTCATGACCGATCTAGGAGAACGAATACAGCGATTTCTCGAAGGCGAAGCGCTCGATTTCGACTTGACGTTAGCCGCGTTGGAGACGTGTTCCGCTTTTCAACAGCGCGTCCTGCGGGCTGAACACCAGATTCCGCACGGTTGGGTGAGCACCTACGGCCGGATCGCCGCACACCTGGGTGTTTCCGGTGGCGCCCGCGCCGTCGGCAACGCACTCGCGCAGAACCCCTTCCCCATCCTCGTCCCCTGTCACCGTGCCATCCGCGCAGACGGATCCCCGGGCGGCTACCAGGGCGGCACGGCCATGAAGTGCACGCTGCTCGAGCGCGAGGGGTTGACGTTTTCGCCGGCCGGGAAAGTGGTGATGCAACAAATCTACTACTGATGGGAAACCCAATGAAATCCTCTACAAAAATAGCCATTCTCACCGACTTCCACTACGGCGCACTCTCGTCTCACCCACGGCGGCGTACCGAGATCGCCGACATCCTGCTGCTGCGCGCCGTCCACCGGCTGAACCGGTTTGTCCGGCCCGACGTGACGCTCGTCCTCGGCGACCTGGTCGATGATGGCAGCGCGCCGGATACGCCGGAACGCCTGGAGCATCTGCGCGCGATCCTCGATAAGCTGGATTCGCCCACCCTCGTCATCCCCGGCAACCACGATGGCGACGTGGAAGCCTTCTACCGTGTCTTCGAGCGTCCGCAGGCCATCGCGGACATCGGCGGCATACGCTTTGTGCCGTTCATTGACCGCGAAGAACCGGGCTACAATGCCAGCCGCAGCGCCGCCGACGTCGAACGCTTTCGTCAGGCGCATAGCGATCACGACGGCCCCATCGTCGCCTTGCAGCACGTTTGTCTCGCGCCGCCGGAACGGGCGGAGACACCTTACAACTACAGCAACGCGCAGGCCATCATCGACGCGATGGCGGCATCCGGCGTGACGCTCTCCATCAGCGGGCATTACCACAAGGGCACACCGGTCATCCAGACGGAGCACAGCACGTTCATTAACGCGCCGGCGCTGTGTGAAGCGCCGTTCCACTTCCTCGTTATCACCCTGGACGGCGAACACGTCACAATGGAGCGCCACCAACTGGCGATGCCTGAAAGCCTGCATCTGGTGGACAACCACGTCCACACGCAGCTCGCGTACTGTGCGGAAAACGTAACGGTAGAGCGCGCCATCGCGCTGGCCCGCGACTTCGGGCTGGCGGGCGTCGGCTTTGCGGAACACTCCGGGCAACTGTACTTCGACCGCGCGCGGTATTGGGGACGGCAAGCCCACTGGGAAGGGATCGCCGGGGCGCGGGAGCCGGATAATCGTCTGGAAGATTTCGTGGCGCTCAAGCGCGCTTTTGCCAGCGACACCATCCGCTTCGGGCTGGAAGTGGACTGCGACTACAACGGCAATCCACTGCTCAGGCCGGAAGATCGCCGTCACGCGGATTTTCTCAGCGGCGCGGTACACGGATTGCCCAGCGAGAAACTGCCCGGCGTCACCCAAGAGATGCTCGAAGGCGAATTTCTCGCGCTCCTCGAACGGTTTCTCGCCAACGGCATCCACATCCTGGCGCACCCTTTCCGCATCTTCCACCAGAGAGCCGGACGGGAAGCGCCGGAGAGGCTGTTTCTCTCTGTGGCAAAGCTACTACGCGAACACGAGGTCGCTGCCGAGGTCAACTTCCACAACAACGCACCGCCGCCGGAATTTGTACGGCTGTGCCTCGAACTTGGCGTCAAGCTGTCGTTTGGCAGCGATACGCACAATCTCTACGAGGTCGGTGAATTCACGCCGCATCTGCAACTGTTGAAAGACATCGGGTTCAATGAAACCATCGCGGATGTACTTCTGTCGAAACCTACCCCAAAATAGCAAAACATTGAGGTGAAAAGGATACAATGACCAACCTTACGCAAGCTTTGGATACATCTATCGAAAAGAACGCCTTTTCCGGCGTGATCTACATCCGCCAAAACGGACAGGTCGTGTACGAACGGGCAGCAGGTTACGCGGACCGCGCCAACCGGCGAGAGAACACGCCCGACACCCGCTTTGGGATCGCATCCGGCACGAAGTTCTTCACCGCGTTGGCCATCGGCAAGCTGATCGAAGCAGGAAAGCTGGATTTTGCCACGAAGGTCGCGGAGTGCGTTCCGTGGGGTTTCCCGCGCTACTCGAAAGAGATCACCATCCGGCAGTTGTTGACCCACACGTCGGGCATCCCGGATTATTACGACGAAGAGAAAATCGAGGACTTCGACAACTTCACCGTGGCGATCCCGTGGTCTGAGCTGCGGGGGCCAAAGGATTACCTGCCCGTTTTCCCCGACGAAGAGATGAAGTTCGCGCCGGGCGCGCGTTTCTCCTATTCCAACGGCGGGTACATCCTCCTGGGCGTCGTCATCGAAGAAATCGCCGGAATGCCATACCGGGATTTCGTCACACAAGAGGTCTTCGCGCCCGCCGGGATGACCCGCTCCGGTTACTTCGCGATGAACAAGCTGCCGGAGGACACCGCATACGGCTACATCGAGGAAGACGATGGAGAGTGGCGGACCAACATCTACAACCTGCCCATCATCGGCGCATCCGACGGGGGCGCGTTTACGACAGCCCACGATCTCGCCAAACTGTGGGATGCATTCTGGGGCTACGAAATTCTCTCCCAGGAGATGGTGGAACTGTATACCCAACCCTACTCGAAAGCCGAAAGCGAAGGCCCGCACGAGCACTACGGGCACGGCATCTGGATTCACGATAGCGCCGACAGAGGTCGCGAGACCTACATCACCGGCTGCGATGCGGGCGTTTCGATGAAATCCGGCGTCATCCACGCCACAGACACGCTCGTCACCGTGCTCTCTAATACCACCGACGGTGCGTGGCCTGTTTTGGGGGATGTGTACGAAGCTATCAAAATCTGTTGTTCCTGAACGCTTCCGGCGGATCATAATCCGCCGTTGGTGCACGGGCGCGGGATTGATGAGATTTGACAAAACAATTCAGCCATTGTGCGTTGCAGGAAACGGTTGCAGGAAACGGTTCGGGCGTCCCTACGGGACACGGAAAAGCTATAGCTACCGTTGGCAGGCCATCAATGACCTGCCGACAATCAAACGTCCCTACGGGACGAGTATTTCCTGTCCTGTAGGGACAGCAGTGCCGTCCTTGAGTTCGAGGTAGAGGACGGTGATGAGGAGTACGTGCGCCTATTGGCGTTGAACGTCCCCATCGTCAAACCGCCTACGACGCAGCCGTGGGGCCTGCGCTCAGTCTGGTTTCGTGATCCTGATGGCAATATCGTGAACTTCTTCGCGGCGGTCAATCCATCAGCAGATTGAGCAGATGAAGCAGATTTCCAACCGCGAATCACGCGAATCTTCGCCAAGTTTTGAGGATCCGTGCAATTCGCGGTTGAGTTTATATGAGGAAGGGTCATGACCGAAATCCCCTTTATCAAGGGGCTGGACCTCAGCCAGATTTTCTACAAAGAAGCCGTCAGGCCGATTCTGGACAACCATTTCCCCAACTTACCCCATTCGGCGGCGCTGATCGGGGCAGGGTCCGAAGTTTTAAGCCTCGACACCCCGCAGTCCAGGGATCACGACTGGGGGCCGCGGGCGATGCTGTTTTTGTCCGAGGATAACCACACACGGTATCACGAGCACATTGACCACATCCTGTCCCAGGAACTTCCGGCTGAGATTCGTGGCTATCCGACCTACTTTGAATACCATGAGGATGGCCTGACTCGTCATCGCGTGCTGATTCTCACTGTCCGGGGATTCACCGAATCTCTTCTAACCTTCGACCCCACCGGCGACATCCGGGCGGCGGACTGGCTGAGCATCCCTGAATATCGCCTGCTGGCGTTCACGGCGGGCCGCGTCTTCCACGATGGGCTGGGGGAGCTGGAACCCCTCCGCGCCAAACTGCGCTACTATCCACGCGACGTGTGGCTGTACATGCTGGCGGCGCAGTGGCAGCGCATCGCCCAGGAAGAGCCGTTTATGGGGCGTTGCGGTCAGGTGGAAGATGAGCTGGGGTCACGGTTAGTCGCCGCGCGTCTGGTGCGCGATCTGATGCAATTGTGCTTCTTGATGGAACGAACCTACACGCCTTACATCAAATGGTTCGGCACAGCCTTCGCGCGGCTAGATTGCGCCGAGACACTCCTGCCAGTCTTGTTGCACGCCTTGGCCGCCGAATCGTGGCAGGAGCGCGAGAAGCATCTGACCACGGCCTACGAATTCGTCGCCGGGATGCACAATGCTCTGGGCATCACCGAACCTCTGTCCACCAAAGTGTCTCAATTCTACCTGCGGCCTTTCTTCGTCATCCAGGCCGAGCGATTTGTAAAGGCCATTCGCGCGGCGATCACAAGCGCGGAAGTCCTGGCATTGCCGGAAAACCTGGGGGCGGTGGATCAATTCGTGGATTCGACCGACGCGCTGAATGAGCCGGCATGGTCCAAGGAGTTGTATCAATGACGTCATCGAGTACGGATAAAGTCTCACTCACACAAAAAGACATTGAAGCAGGACTGCGAGAACTCGGCTTGCGCCACGGCGACGCCGTCGAAGTCCACAGCTCTCTCAGCAGCTTTGGCTGGGTGGAAGGCGGCGCGACGACGGTCATCGAAGCGCTGATAACCGTCGTTGGTGAGGAAGGCGCAGTGGTGATGTCGGCCTATCCCGTCACCTTGCCGGTTCCACTCACGGAAGAAGAAAAGGCGCGCGGCATCACCTGGAAAGTCCGCTTCCTCGATCCCAATTCCGATGGGAGAACCGGAATGGGCATTGTGGTGGATACGTTTCGCAAGCGACCGGACGTCGTCTGCGGCACCGAATCCCCCCGAGGCTGTGCCTGGGGACGCGATGCGCATCTGCATTGCCGGAATTATGAACATCTACTCGACATCGACGGCTGGGTCTTGTTGCTGGGCGTGGATATCGGCCGCTGTTCCAGCATGCATCTGGCCGAAAGTGTGCCTATCCCAGAAGAAATTCGGGAGCGCTTTAGAGCTCCTGCCGACATTCCGCGGGATTATCCGCCGGATCGCTGGGCCGTTGGCTACGGCAGTACCCCTGGCAATCCATGGTTGAAGGTGTGGGAGGAAGCGTTGCGGCGCGGGCTGGTTCGCACCCGCTACATCGGCCAATCCGAATGCAAGCTCTTCAAGGCCAAAGCGATGGTCGCGATTTATCAGGAGATGCGCCGCACCGATCCCTTTGGATTGTTTGGCTTGAAAGGTACTCCGTAGAAGTCTTCTCGCACAATCACGAAAACAGGCTACAATTGACTGACCTGAACAGAAAACTTAAGCGATTCCTGTACATTGTAGGCGTAGAGGGTTTAGCAAGATACGTTCGGGTCAGTGGTACAAATTTCAATCCGTTCCATCCATTTAATCTGTTGACTACCATAAATTAGGAGGCTCAATAATGTCTGAATTTCCGCGTACGACAGTGGGGGGGGTCTCGTTGCCCCGGTTGTTGATCGGCACCAACTGGTTCCTGGGTTGGTCGCACACGAGTTTGGCCAAAGACAAGTTCATCCAGACGCACCATGATCGGAAAAGCATCGCTGCGATCCTGGATGTATTTCTGGAATACGGCGTCGATGCGGTGATGGGTCCGGTCTCCGACAAGCTGGAAGCAGCCCTCCAGGATGCCGAGCAGCGCAGCGGCAAGGCTATCACGCGCATCATCACACCGCACTTCAACATCACGCCCGGTGGCCCGGCCGAAAGCGAACCGGAGCGCGTATTCGACATGTGCAAGGAGAAGTATCACGCGACGTTCTGCATGCCGCACCAGAT
Organism: Anaerolineae bacterium; assembly: GCA_049975385.1. Taxonomy (GTDB): domain Bacteria; phylum Chloroflexota; class Anaerolineae; order B4-G1; family SLSP01; genus DSWT01. Next base: position 9,179 of record JBNGDO010000017.1, read on the forward strand.
GATTACCGACGCTCTGGCCGACCGGATGACCAAGACCATCCGTGATCTGGGCAAGTACACGGCGATGATCCGCGAGCGCGACATGATCCCCGGCCTCTCCACGCACATGCCAGAGTCGGTCATCTACGCCGACAAGATGGAGGCCGATGTCGAAACCTACATCCAGCTCTACAATGCCGCCGGATTCCTGATGCAGGTGGAAGTGGATTGGGTGCAACGCATCATCAAGAACGCTAAGAAACCCGTGATGACGATCAAGCCGTTGGCCGCCGGACGCCTGATGCCCATCGTCGGTCTCGCCTTCGTGTGGAACACCATCCGCGACTGCGACATGGTCACCATCGGCACCACCACCCCCGACGAAGCCCGCGAATCCATCGAGTTGTCGCTGGACTTGCTCGCCCGGCGCATGCCGCAGGTCGAACTGCAGAAAACGCGCAGCAAGAGTTCGCTAAGTTAAGTTTCACGTTGCAGGTTGCAAGTTAAAAGTTGCTTGCAACCTGCAGCCAGCAACTTTCAACTATGCCCAATCTACACGAGACCTTTAGTAAATCCATAGAAATCGCCTCTATCGAGGCGCTACGCTACCGCGGACGGCAACTGGTGCGCGTGCGCTCGACAGACGGCGCGGAAGGCATTGTCATGGCGCACGGCCGGATCGAATACCTCTGGCCGATCTTGCAACAGCTCATCGCGCCGTACTTCAACGGCAAGGATGCGCGCGATCTCGAAGCGCTGGTGGATGGCGTCTACACCTACAAAAGCGCGTACAAGCTGGCGGGCATCGCCCTGTGGAGCCCGGTGGCTTACGTGGAACTGGCGCTCTGGGACATGCTTGGCAAACTCGCCGGCAAGCCTGTCTGCGAGTTACTCGGTCCCGTGCTGCGGCGCGACATTCCCATCTACCTCTCCAGTTCGCGGCGCAACACAACGCCGGAGGAAGAGATGGCGTGGCTGCAGGCGCGCCTCGCCGAAACCGGCGCGGATGCCGTCAAGCTCAAGATCGGCGGGCGGATGAGCGCCAACGCCGACGCGATGCCGGGTCGCACCGCGCGCCTCATCCCGCTGGCGCGCAAGACCTTTGGGGACGCCATCACGATCTACGTCGATGCCAACAGCTCCTACGATGCCGCGCACGCCATCGAAGTCGGCGTGCTGCTGGCGGATTACGGGGTCGCCTTCTTCGAGGAACCGTGTCCCTGGCAGGATTACTGGCAGACCAAACAGGTCGCCGACGCGTTGGAGATGCCCGTTGCGGGCGGCGAGCAGGATTCGAGCCTCGCACTGTTCGACTGGATGATCCGCGAGCGGGTGGTAGACGTGGTGCAAACCGACGTGATGTACAACGGCGGACTGATTCGCCTGCTGCGCGTCGCGGCGATGGCCGAGGCTGCCGGTATGCCGATTATGCCGCACAGTCCCAAAGCCGGCGCAGAAGCTGCACCGGTGCTCCACTTCGCCGCTGTCACACCAAATTTGGGACCGTATCAAGAATATCACGGCGCAGCCGTCGCGCCAGCACCTTGGTATAAGCCCGACTTCGCCATCCACGACGGCGCGGTCGCCGTTCCCACCGGCCCGGGGTTAGGCATCGCGTACGATCCGGCGGTCTGGCGAGAGGCAAAACCCTTCTAATGGACACACCGTTCCCTGAGGCCTATTGGGTGAAGCCGGGTCTTCTGCTGGCTGGACCGTATCCCACGCCGCGCCGGGCAGGCGTCACCAACGATAAATTGCAGCAACTACTGCAGGCGGGCATCCAGCTTTTTGTCGATCTGACCGAGAAAGGCGAGGCCCTGCCCTATGCGCTCAAGCTGGGCGGGAAGGCGCGCCACCAGCGGTTCCCCATCTCAGATTTCGACACGCCATCACCGCAAGAGATGATGACGATCCTCGATGCACTGGATTGCGCCCTGCTACGCTCGCAGCGCGTCTACGTCCACTGCCTGGCGGGGATGGGGCGGACAGGGACTGTCATCGGCTGCTACCTGGTGCGCCATGGGATGGACGGCGCCGAGGCACTGAAGGCCATTCGCAAGCTGCGCGCCGGCACGCTCTTTGCCCGCAGTCCCTCGCCGGAGGCGGAGGCCCAAAAGCGGATGGTGTTACGCTGGCCGATAGGTCAGTAGATCGAACATCGCATAAATGGCAAGGATGCGAATATCGTATGTTATGATATGATAGTGTGCATCCCAGTAACAAAATGTAACACCACGATAAGATCAGGAGTGTGATGAACGATCCGTTTTTAGAGATTGTAGTTATTGCGCTTTTACTGCTTACCAACGGCATCTTTTCGATGTCGGAAATGGCCATCATCTCAGCCCGCAAGACGCGATTGCAGCAGTTGGCGGATTCGGGCAACCGCTACGCCCGGCTCACATTGAAACTCGCCGACGATCCCAACAAATTCCTCGCCACCGTGCAAATCGGCATCACGTTGATCGGCATTTTGTCCGGCGCGTTCGGCGGCGCCACACTGGCGAAATCGATTGCCACCTGGTTAGGTACATTTCCCTCGATACAGCCCTACAGCGAAGCCCTCGGCGTAGGCATTGTGGTCATTGCCGTCACGTATTTGTCGCTCATCATCGGCGAATTGGTCCCCAAAAGACTGGCGCTCAACAGTGCGGAACGGATTGCCGTCGTTATGGCAGCACCGATGAATTTCCTTTCGATGCTGGCCTCGCCGTTGGTCAAATTGCTCAGCCTTTCCACCAACTTCGTGTTACGGCTCATGAATATCAAACCCACGACCGGGCCGATGATCACCCAAGAAGAGATCGAGATCCTCATCGAACAGGGCACGCAGAGCGGCGCGCTCGAAGAAACCGAGCAGGACATTCTTGAAAGCGTCCTCCGGCTGGACGAACAACGCGTGGGCGCGGTGATGACCGCGCGACCGCAAATCATCTGGCTGGATATGGAAGACCCACTGGAAACCACCCACCAGAAGATCATCCTCAGCCCCTATTCCCGCTTTCTGCTAAGCAGGGATGACCTGGATAACCTCCTCGGCGTCGTATATGCCAAAGACATCCTGGCACAGAATTTGACCGAAAACACGCTGGACTTGAGCGCGTTAACCCGTCCGCCCCTCTTTGTGCCCGAAAACATGCCGACCCTGAGATTGCTGGACCTATTCAAGCAGAAAAGCGTGCATGTCGCCGTCGTCGTCGATGAGTACGGCGTCATCCAGGGCATGGTGACGGACACCGACATCCTCGAAAGCATCGTGGGCGATCTACCCGCCAACGACGAACCGGAAGAACCCGAAGCCATCCAACGCGAGGACGGCTCATGGCTGCTTGATGGGATGCTGCCCATCGAACGGCTGAAAAAACTGCTCGATATTGAGAAATTACCCGACGAAGAACTTGCCGATTACCAAACCGTCGGCGGATTCATCATCTACGTCCTAGAAAGCATTCCTATGTCCGGCGAATGGTTCGAGTGCAGCGGCTTGCGCTTTGAAGTGGTGGACATGGACGGGCGACGGGTAGATAAGGTGCTGGTGACACCCAAACACCCCGGCGAACCCGGCCCAGACAAGCAAGTAGAGAATAGAAATGAGAAATGAGTAAGAAATACGAGTTACGCTTTACTCGTAACCCTCTACTCTTTACTCTTTACCAATTACGCTTTACCCAATCCCCTATGGAGGTTACACATGACGAAAATCGCTTTTATCGGCGCCGGTAGTTTCGGCTTCACGCGCAGTCTGGTGCGCGACATTTTGACGTTCCCCCTATTGGAGAACGCGACGCTGGCGTTGATGGACATTGATTCTGAGCGTCTGGAGTTCTCCCGCCAGGCGGTGCAGCGCATCGTGGACGAGGGAATGTATCCCGCGAAGGTCGTGGCAACGATGGATCGCGCCGAAGCGCTCAAGGACGCGGATGCCGTCATCGTCACGATCCTGGCGGGCGGCGTGGACGTGTGGCAGCACGACATCCTCATCCCCAAAAAGTACGGCGTGGACACGAACGTGGGCGACACGCGCGGCCCGTCGGGCATCTTCCGCGCACTGCGCACCATCCCGGTGATGCTGGGCATCGTCAAGGATATGGAGAAGTACTGTCCCAACGCCACGATGCTCAACTACACCAACCCGATGGCGATGTTGTGCCGTGCGATGCAGCGCGAGTCTTTCGTCCAATTGACCGGCCTGTGTCACAGCGTGCAGGGCACGGCCTATATGCTCGCTCGGTGGATCGGCGCGCCGCTGGACGAGATCACCTACACCTGTGCGGGCATCAATCACCTCGCGTGGTACGTCAAATACGAGTGGAACGGTCAGGACGCCTACCCGCTCATCCGCAAGGCCGTCACAGAAAACGAAGAGATCTACAACGAGGAACAGGTGCGCAACGAAATGTTCCTGCACCTCGATTACTATGTCACCGAATCCAGCGGCCACAACTCCGAATACAACTGGTGGTTCCGCAAACGGCCCGACCTCATCGAGAAGTACTGCACCCACGGCACCGGCTGGAATCCCGGCCACTACGCCTACATCCTCAACGAGTATCGCAAGCGCGCCAACGAATGGAAGGAGGGTATCAAGGCGTGGTTGGAGCAGGAGACAATCAGCCTCGAACGCGGCCACGAGTACGCCTCGTACATCATTAACGCGCTGATGGGCGGCGAAATCTTCCAATTCAACGGCAACGTCCCCAACACCGGCCTCATCACCAACCTGCCGGACGATGTGTGCGTGGAAGTCCCTGTCTACGTGGACAAGGGCGGCTTGCACGCCGTCCACGTCGGCGCGCTGCCGCCCCAGATCGCCCCGCTCAACCAGGTCGTCGTCGCCACCGAGGAGATGGCCGTCGAGGCCGCCCTCACCGGCGATCCGCGCCTCGTCTTCCACGCCATCGCCAGCGACCCGCTGACCGCCGCCGTGCTGTCTTTAGCGGAGATCAAGGAAATGGTCAACGAGATGTTGGCGCAGAATAAGGAGCATCTGCCGCAGTTTAAGCACTTCGAGGCGTAGGGAAAGGACAGGATTTACAGAATGATAGGATTAGGAGCGACTTCTTCTTGATCCTATCATTCCGAAAATCCTGCTAAAGGGGCCGCAGATGAAACACGAAGACCTGACCGGACGCATCATCGGCGCATACTACGAGGTCTACAACCACACCTCCCGCACCTACCCCGAATACATCTACGAACGCGCGCTGATACACGAGCTACGGTCACAGGGCCTCTCTTGCACACAACAAGACGAATACCAGATCTTCTACAAAGATCGTATCGTTGGGAAACAACGCCTGGACCTCTTCGTCGTTCAAGAAGTCGTCGTCGAAAACAAAGTCGCCGAAACACTCACCAAACGCCACAAGGCACAGTGCATTTCATACCTAAAAACGGTCAACAAGCCCGTAGGGCTACTGCTTAATTTCGGCAGCGCCAAGCCAAACTTTCATCGCCTCTACTTCGATTTTGACAAACGCCCCGAAAAAGTCATCCACGCCCGTCTTGAACCTGACGCCGACTGGTTATACCCCGATCTCGCGTACGAAATTATTGGCACACTGTACGAAGTCCACCACACCCTCGGCGCCGGTTTCGTCCATCGCATCTACGCCAATGCCTGTCATTACGAGCTAAAGTTACGCAACTTCATCGTCGAACCGATTAAACGCGTGCAAATAGCCTACAAAGACGCAGTGATCGGGGACATCGCCTTTAGCCATCTCCTGGTCGAAGGGAAAATCATGGTCTTCCCCGTCGCCATCCGTGAAGTAGAAGACATTCATTTGGATGACCTCAAAACCTGGATGCATTGGCGCGACATTCAGTTAGGAATCCTGGCAAACTTTGATGACACCAGCCTATCCCCCGTCTTTGTGCGCGCATAACGTGTAAATTCAGGGCGCCTCAATCTCCACCAGTGCCGTCATCCCCCAGCGCAGTTCGGACGGGATTTCATCCAATTCGATAATGACCGGATACACGACGTCTCCCCGGTAGTCATCCGCGTGCAGTTCGATGCGCACGACTTTCCCCGAAAGGTGGATGTCGGGCAGCGCCTCCACCGTCACGATGACGGTCTGCCCCTCGGCAATGCGCACGACATCCAGTTCCGTCAAGTCTTTGGTGCGCGCGCGGAGCTGCGCCAGCGTCGCCAGCGTCATGACGGGCTGTCCAGGCGTGACGGTGTCACCGACCTTCACCGGCACATCGCTGATGACGCCTGCGAACGGCGCGTAGAGCGTGGCGTCGGCGATCTGCGCCTGGATGCGCGTCACCACGACTTGCGCCTGCTCTAACCGCGCATGCGCCTGGATTTGCTGCTGCTCCCAGTGGGCGATGGCCTGCGTGTAGCTCGACGCGGCTTCCTGTTCCTGGCGCTCCACGTCGTAGCCGTGCGCCGATTGCGCCTGGTAGGCCTTGTTGAGCTGCGCCTGAGCCGCCTGATAGTCCAACTCGGCCCACCGCAAGACCTCGGCGTATTGATCTCGCACCCATTCCTCTTCCCAACTCCGATCCAGCGATTTGTTGTATTCGTCTTGCGCGTTGTTCAGCGTGATCTCGGCCTGCGCCAGTTGCGCGCGCGCCACCGCGATATCGGGCGCGGCGGATTGGGCGCGCACTTGCTCCAATGCCAGCGATGCCGTCTCTGTCGCCGGCTTCGTCACCGCCAGTTCTGCCAGCACCGACTGTTGGAAGGCGACGTTGGCCTGCGCCTCGACGAGCGCCAGTTCCAGCAAGGTAGTATCCAATCTCGCCAGCACGTCCCCCTCAGCCACGACGTCCCCCGGTTCCACCTGCACCGCGACGACCTCCCCGCCGCCGGCGAAGCTCAACGCCTGCCACTGCGCCGGCTCGATCACCGCCTCGACCACGATCGTGCCCGCGTCCGCATCGGCAACCACCGGCACAGTCTCGGCTGCGACCGCTTCGGCCCCGACAGAACTCCCGCAACCGGCCAACATCAATCCCACTAATCCCAAACATAACACCATCCACTTTTTCATTTTCTCTCTCCCTCCTTGCAAATAGCAAATTACGAATCATGAATCACGAGCAATCAGCAACCAGCCTACTCATACGCCAACGCTTCCCGCACGCTGATCTTTGACGCGCGGCGGGCCGGCCAAAAGCTGGCGAAGGCGGAGACGCCGACGGCGACGATCAGCCAGAGCCAGACGCTGAAGCCGGCAAAGACAACCTTGACGCTCGTCCCGGCAAAGGCCGTGCTCACCGCGTAGGTGAGCACGTTGCCGATAGGGACCGAAAGCAGCGTCCCCAGCGCCCAACTGAACAGACCGATGAGCACACCCTCGACGACGATGATGCCGCGCAGCGCGCCGTTGGATGCACCGATGGCCCGCAGCACGCCGATCTCGCGGGTGCGTTCCAGGACGTTCAGCCCCATCGTCGCGCCCAGGCCCAATCCCCCCACCACCGCCAACAGCGCGGCGACGATGAGCAACAGGTAGGCGATCATGTTCATCTGGTTCAAGTTCCCGGCGATGACCTCGTAGATCGTCAGCGAGGACACGACAGGCAGCCCCGCGCGTTCGTAACGCTCCTCCAACGCGCGCGCCACAGTTTGCTGGGCGACGGGATTCTCCGGATCGTCAATCTTGATGACGGCGCGGTTGGCGCGGCCAATCATCCCTGCCGCGCGCGCCAGGGCCGGCGCGTTGGTATAGCCGGAGCTGTCGTTGGACAGGTAGACACCGACGATGGTCCACGGGGTGATCTTGTCGCCGATTTCGATGTCCAACGTGCCGCCCACGGCAAGATCGGATTCGGCTTGCAGCAATCCCTGGCTCACGACGATGGCATTGCCATCTTCCGGCAGCAGCCAGCGACCGGATAGCATCGTCGCCACTGCTGTCTGCTGGCCCAGCGGCAGACCAAAGAGAGATAAATTTTCGCCCTTTGTGTCGTTGCTGCGAATCCGCGTGCCGTAAGAGATCGCCCAGCTCTCCACCCGCGCCACGCCGGGCACTTGCGCCGCGCCCACCTCGATGCGGCGGGGATGGACCGGCTGCGCAAAGTCCACGTGGACCTCGTAGCTGTATAGGCCCAGCACGTCGTTCACCATCGCTATCATAGAACGCTGCGTGCAGAAGACGCCGATGAAGACCGCGCCCGCCAGGGAGAGCGCCCCCAGCGTGAGCGCCAGCCGCGCTTTGCGGCGGAAGGTGTTGCGCAGCGATAGCATCAACGGGCGCGGCAGGCCACGCGCCCGCGCGATTAGCCGGTCCAGCCAGCCCTCGCGGACTTTGCCGATGCCGTAGTCGCTGATGGCTTCGCGCACCGTCTTGCGCGTCCCCAGATAAATCGGAAACAGGGCAGCGAGCGCGGGGACGATCAACGCCATCCCCGCTTGCAGCGCCAACATCGAGGGCAGGATTTCGTAATGGATGGCGAAATTCATCACATTGGCGCCGAAGTCGGCGAACAGCTTGCCGCCGACCATCCCCAACGGCACGGCGATGGCCAGCGCCGACAGTCCGTACAGCGCGATCATAGCCATATAGATGCCCACCACCTGCCCACCCTGCGCGCCGACGGCCTTCATCATGCCAATCTGGCGCGTCTCCTGGGTCAACAGGGCCATCACGATGTTGATAATGAGCAGCCCACTGAGGAAGAGCGCCAGGACGCCCACCCCCGTCAGCGCCATCACCAACGCCGAGAAGAAATCGTAGGCCCAATGCTTGCCGGGGCGCGTAATGAAGCTATCGAAGCCAGCGACTTTGTAATCGCCCGCTTCCAGCCGGTCGGTCACGGCGTCGCGCACGCGCTCGCGGTAGGCCAGGTCTTCCGTGTCGGCGCCCGTGGCCGGATCGGCCTTGACGGTGATGTAGAGGGTGTTGTACCCGGCGTCTATCCCCAGCCGTTCCAGCGTACGCATCGAGACGAACCCGCGCGCCTGGCGGCTGATGTAGGTGGCAAACTCGTTGAATTCGTGGGCGAATCCGGCGACGACCAGCTCTTTCTGCGCCCCGCTCGGCATCTCGACCGTGATCGTATCGCCGATGCGCGCATTGAGCAACACCAGCGACGAGCGCTCCAGGACGATTTCGTTCCGTCCCGGCGGCCACGCCCCGCTCTCGGACTTGACCACGCTGATGCGCGAGTCGTCGTAGTCGTGAAGCACGGTCAGCTCGAGGCGCTGCCAGCCGTCGTCGGTCGCGGCGCTGCGCGGGCCGGGGTACACCCGGGCGGAGGTAGTGTAACGTGGTTCCACATCGTCTACCTCGCGCATGGCGCGCACGACAGGCAGGACTTCCTCGCCGAAAGGCTCCAGGAACAGCTTGACGTGCGGCGCATTGTTCGCCTCGAAGCCCGCCATCATCTCGCGGATGGTCACCTCACGCGCGGTGAGGATGACGCCGATGAGGGCGACGCCGATGGCAATCGCCAGCACCACCAGCGCGCTGCGCGCCTTATGCTGCCAGAAATCGCGTATAACTTTGTTCCAGCGTAATCGTGATAACATCGGATAACTCCATTTCTGCATAAGTGCAGGGAATACCAGAATTCAGACGAAACGTGATGCGTGATGCGTGATGGGTCTTTCACGCATCACGCATCACGCGTCACGTTCGACGCGCTGATCACTGTCCACCTTCCCATCCCGGATGTGAATAACCCGCCCGGTGCGTTCGCTCAAGGCCGTGTCGTGCGTCACGAGAATAACCGTCTTGCCCTGCGCGACCAATTCCAAGAACATCGCGAAGACCGCGTCCGCGGTCTTGGTGTCCAGGTTCCCCGTGGGTTCGTCGCCCACGATGATGGGCGGATCGTTCGCCAGCGCGCGGGCGATCGCGGCCCGCTGCTGCTGTCCGCCGCTGAGAGCGCTGGGCAGCTTGTGCGCCTGATCGGCGATCCCGACCTGTTCCAGCAGTCCCATCGCCCGCTCTTTGCGCTCGCGCCGTTTGTAGACGTCACAGAAATCCATAGGCAGCATCACATTTTCCAGGATCGTCAACGTGGGCAGCAGTTGGAAGAACTGAAAGATGACGCCCACGTGCTTCCCGCGCCAACGGGCCAGGCGATTTTCGCTCAATTCGTGGACGGCCTGCCCACCGATCACCACCTCACCGCGCGTGGGGTGATCGATGCCTGTGATCATGTTCAACATCGTGGACTTGCCGGACCCTGACGGCCCGACGATGCTGACGAAGTCCCCCTGCGACACCTGGAGCGACACATCCTTGAGCACGGCGATCTCCCCCGCACCGGTCTCGTAACTCTTGAACACGTCGCGCAATTCAATCTGTGGTTGGGCTGTTGGTCTAATTTCCATTTCCTCCTCCTGACTCTGGCTCCTTGTCTGTTGCCTACACCTTACCACGCCCGTGATAACGTTGCCTATCGATTCACTATTAAACAGCTAACGAAACCTTATCATTTGGGCATTTGTTGCGATCAAAAACATTTTGAACGCCAGGCACTATCCTTCACCACCGAGAACGCAAAGGGCGCAGAGCATTAAATCTCTGCGCTCTCAGCGACCTCAGCGGTAAAATCCGAGAATGATGATCTTGACAAACGTCCCGCTTTAGCTAACATCGAACAAAAGGGACTGGGGATTGGGAATTAGGGATTGGGCAACCCAATCCCTAGTCCACAGTCCCTAATCCCTATTCTCAGAAGGGAAAGGAAAGAAGGTTATGGGTAAAATTTTGGTGATCTACGACAGCAGAACCGGCAACACCGCGCAGATGGCCGAATACGTAGCCGAGGGCGCGCGAGCTATCGATGGTATGGACGTGCGCCTGCTCCGCGTGGATGATGCGACGATTGAGGATGCCCTATGGGCCGATGGCATCGCCTGCGGGACGCCGACCTACGTGGGTCTTACTTCGTGGAAGATGAAGAAGTACTGGGACGACATCTCACATCCCACCTGGGGGCAGATGGACGGCAAAATCGGCTGCGCCTTCTCCACGTCCGGCGGATGGGGCGGAGGCGCGGAACTCACGTGCATGTCGATTCTCATTATGATGATGAACGTGGGGATGCTGACTTTCGGCGTGACGGACTACACCGGACCGCAGTTCACGTTGCACTACGGCGCGGTATCAGCAGGCAAACCCCGACAGGACAAGGAAATCGAGGCCGGGCAGCGACTCGGCAAGCGCCTGGCGCAGTGGATAGCGGTGTACTTCGATGGGCGCGCGGAGCTGCGACCCGGGCCGATGAAGTCGCGGGGGTGAGCGCGAGGGTGTAGCGTGTGCCACCCCACGGGTAATGCGCCTATAAGACAGGCGGCGCCTATACACATCAGGCGCGCAAAGTTTCTCTGCTACTGCTGCTGTTGACCGAATCCGTGCTCCTGCCAATAGTCACAGACCAACACAAAGGCCGCGCCCAGCGTTACCGCCGGGAGTGCAAACTCCTGCGCCAGCGCTGCATAGGCAACGGCCCAGCCAGACGGTGGTTCCGGCAATTCATCGGGTAGTGCGTGAGTCCCACGCGTTTCAAACGTGGCGTGCAGCGCGGCGCGCACGCGCGTGGCATCCAGCATCCCGGACACGATGAGCAGCACCAGATCCGCCAAATCCTTGACCCGCGTATTCTCACGGTCACGCCAGGGAAAGGTATAGGCGTGGACTTTCTCGGCAAATTGCTGTTCCACAGGATAGAGCGCGATGCGTGGGGCGGAGATACCGGCAAATTCCAGCAGGCTGTGTGGCTGAATCCACTCCGGCTGCGCGGCAATTGTATCGCCCAGCCCCAGGTCCAGGTGGAAGCGGGCAAAGGTGCGCCCTGCCAGGCGCGCTTCCACCGCGCAGCGCAATCCGCCACCCGGCGCGCCGGTCTGTTCGAGTTTGGGCTGCGCGAGCCGGAATTCAAACCCATCGTTCAAAGGTTGCGCGGCGGCCTGTTGCAGGTGCTCGTAACTGAACGCTGCCCAAGATTTTTGCACATCCGCACCATCTTCCTGTATCCAACTCGCCGGATCGGGAAGCGTCAAATCCAGATCGAGCGTGGCGCGCGCTCGATCGTCGAAGCGCACTTCCAGCGCATAGCCGCCTTTGAGCACCCATGGCGGCTCATCTTGGGCAAATAGCCGCGCCAGCAGGCGTTCGAAAGCCACCCAACGGTACAGGCGGCGCAGATCGATACCACGTTGCTGTGCCAGATGACGCAAGCGAGCTTCCAGGGCGCTGCGGAACGCCTGCGGGGTGGCATAGTCGCCGATCACGATTGCAGCTCCGTGACGCGGGGAGCGGATTCCAGAGCTTGCGCCAACCGTTGGCGCGCCGTTGGCGTACACGGGGCGGTTTCCAATGCCGCGCGGCGCACCATACCGCGTTCCAGGGCCTGGACCACGGCCTTGTTGAGGTGTTCCTGGCTCAATGGGCTGCCGGCGACATCGAGCAAAGTACGCAGCGGGGTTGTCACGCGATACCCTGTGCGCGCTTCGATCTCCGCCGCCGCGAGCGGTGCCCGGTGCAACACACAACCGGGCGGCGCGGGTTTGCGGAAACCCGGCGGCGCGGTCAGGTGGATGCGCGCCGGCAAAACGTCGCTCAGTGCGTGGAGCGACAACGCTGTTTCGTGGGAGGCCACGACTTGCGGTTGGCCTTTTTGGGTGCGGCTCCACAACGTCAAGCGAATCAGGTCTTCGTGCTCATTAGGAGGAAAGTTCCGCAGCCGGAAGATCCCGCGATCCACCCGCTCCCAGTTGCCGCGCGCCACGTGAAAGTGCTGCTGGCTATAGGCATAGCCTGCCTGCCGGGCCTGCGCGGCGGTGAAATACCCGCCCTGCGCTTCGGCGAACTCGTACAACTGCTGTAGATTCTCTTGCGGATCGCGTCTCATTACAAAATCCTTATATTCAATATAAGGATTTTACAATACGGACGGGGAAATGTCAAGCTTCACCGCCGCCAGCGGGCCGGATTCCGGGTGGATGCCGGTGGCTGACAACCCGTCAGCGTGCCTCTTTTCGCTCCGGTGAGGCGCGCCTTCTGCCGACCTCCGCCGTGACCGACGACACCGGCCACAATTCACCCCCCACGACGGTGCAGTGACGGCGGCAACCCCCGCGCGGACAAAGCCATTGCCGCTGGGCGGCGACTCGGCAAGCGGCTGGCGCAGTGGATAGCGGTGTACTTCGACGGACGCGCGGAGCAACGGCCCGGACCGATGAAGACGCGGGGGTGATCGCTGTTGCTTCGCTGACCGAGCTTATTCTGAGCCGTAGCCGCAGGGTGAACTGGTAGCTCGTCGGCGTGGTGCCGGAGGCAGTGTACGACTTGACATCACATTCCAAGTCGGATTTTAGCACCGCCGATGCACCGTGCAAGCGTGCTAATCCACCGTCATTTGCGCGCGTTCGCGATGGTGATATGATCGCTATGTGTTCGTACGCGGCTCACACTTTGCTCCTCAACCCATCAGGTTCAGTGCAGTGCCGCTCGCGGACACATCACCAATCTATGCCAAAGCATGAGTAATCCAAAATTGAAACCCCAAAGCAACCACAAACCTGTATCCATACAAAATCTAGGAGGTAAATATCCCATATGGCACGCACACGAAATCGGAATGACTTGCAAGCGCATACTGCGCATTCTGACGGTATGCACCCTTCTCTGCTCAGGATTAATCAACTTCCTCATTCCTCCCTCAACAACGCGAGCGTCGTCTCCTAATCCATTGTCGGACATGCCTGTGTTCAACATTGATGAGATGCCGCCCTCCGCACCGACCGGCTATTTCGTGAACAGTTTCTTTCCAAGCGACGCTTATCAAATGGTCGTCGGTAACCGGGATACAGTTTTCTTAACCCATTACAGCGACCTTTCGCGTTCGACAAATGGCGGCATTTCCTGGAGCAATAGTAGCTTCCCCTATACATCTGATCTCGTGGTATCGCCTGCGTTTTCGCATGACCGTAAGGCATTTGCAGCCACCACGGGATCCCAGAATGTCATTCGCTTATCTTCAGATGGCGGGCAAACCTGGCGCGCATCACAAGCGCCATTGGATGTAGAAGTCTGGGACCTCTTTGTTTCACCGACCTTTACGGTCGATCAGACGATCTACGCTACGATCCAAAATGGCTTGATGCGTTCCGTGGATGGCGGTGAACATTGGGGAAGCATAGCCTATCCTCCTAGTAGCTGCGCCATTTACAATCTGACCCTTTCTCCTTACTTCGCAAACGATCAAACGCTATTTGCACCGAGCAGCTATGACTGCCAGCAGCTATGGCGTTCAACAGACGGTGGGATGACCTGGCAACCTGTACATAATGGACTGTATATAGAGTATGGCAACAGGCTGCATAGTATTGCCGCTATCGCTTTAGGAGAAGGCGAAATAGCGTTGATCGCGGCCACAGAATGGGCCTTGTTGATTTCGTTCGATTTCGACGGGACGTGGTACGTCCTCGGCTGGGACAGCATTGGGCAACTTTACGTCCCGGCCGACTTTGCCTGGACCGGAGTGATGTTCGCGCAAAACGCAGATTGTCATCTGTATCGCACGCGGGATTTTGGTGAAACCTGGCAAACCATAACCCCCAATATTGCAGAAGAAGAACTCTACAACATACATATTGATCTATCCCCAGATTACGTCACAGACCACACACTTTATGTGAAAGCGCGATACACGCTATGGCGCTCAACAGATGCCGGAAGCGCCTGGAGTAAACAGGCGGAAAACCCACCTGTTTACATACAGGGAATCGATCACCGGTCTTTCGGATTCTCTCCCGCATTTGAGAGTGATGGCACCGTCTATGCCATTCCATCGAGTTATTACGACGTTAATTGGATTCTCAAGTCCACGGACGCCGGACGGCATTGGCGCGCTCAATTCTTGCCCTTCACCAGCAATAGCATGAACCAATTGGCTTTCTCACCGCAATATGCCACAGATCGCACTATCTTCATGATATTCGGTCCCAATCTCTATCGGTCTACAGATGCTGGTGAGAATTGGACACGGATCAAGGGATATAATACCATCCCGTTAAGCGAAGGAAGTTATCCAGTCAGCCTTGTAGTTTCCCCTAATTACGCTCAAGATAACACACTCTTCGTGGGAACCTCATATGATGGTATTTACCGTTCTACCGATGGGGGAAATCAGTGGACACTGCTGAAGTCTTTTACAAGTCTGCAAGACTTTGCGGTTTCTCCCGGTTATCCCCAAGACCCTACCCAGTACGCCATTTTCGGTGAGCAATACGTTCTGGGACTGGCGCGAAGTACTGATGGTGGTGCAACTTGGCAAAATATCCCTGCAACTTTCGGGAACTACTTTATGCCCCAAATACATCTATCGCCGGACTTCGTCAACGACGGCACGCTTTTCGTGTCTGTTTCACCTATAAATGGCGTGCATCGATCGACAGATCGTGGAGACCACTTTACACAAGTACCTGGCACCGAGGAAGCTTCTTATTTTTACATCTCACCGCGCTACCCGACGGATCGCACGCTGGTCACAAGTCTCGGCATCACCGAGGATGATGGCGAGCATTGGTTTCCCCTTGAGCAGTCTCAAAGGATAGGCGGGATTGGCTACTGGGAGAATCGTCTAACGATGATTTCGTTCAACCCAGGCGATGTTAATTATGCCGATCCGTATAACGGACTCTACTACTACCAGTGGCCCGATGTGCAGACACCTCCATCCTCAATCGGCTTTCCCATCGATCCCGATGCGCCTGCCCCTGTAGATGTGAATTTGCACCTCAAGACGGTCGACAATCGTGCTGTACCATGGGATGTCGATGGAGACGCTCCCTGGCTGACACTATCCCACATAACCGGCACCACGCCATCCACACTGACGATGACCGCAGACCCCGGTGGGGAAACAATCACTGTAGGGTCGATGCGAACTCCCATAACAGAGACCTTCTACCTGTCATACCGGTTGCAACAATCATATCCAATCTCACTCAAAGCGTTTTTGGTTAATGCGAGAGTCTATCTTCCTTTGACAATGCGCAGTTACACGACGCCAGCATACACAAGTAGCGCATCTCACCCACCGCCTATGCAGAGAACGGAAGCAATCAGTCGTTTGAAACCCGAAGCACTGATCACATTTCAGAAACAGGAGTAGACATCTGGAAACGTCAAAAGATTCTTTCCGCCTGGCCGTTCTCGCCGACATCCACGGCAATCTGCCCGCGCTGGAAGCGGTGTTGGCGGACGCACGCGCGCAAGGCGTGGACGGCTACGTCGTCGCCGGGGATTTGCTCCTCGGCGCGCCGTTCCCGGCGGAGACGTTGATGCGGTTGCGTGCCCTCGATGCCTGGATCATCCAGGGAAACGGTGAAACCTACTTCACCCGCTACGACGCAGGCACAGCACCGGAGGCCTGGGGAACCAGCGCGCAGTGGGGGCCATTTCAGTGGAGTTACGCCCGCTTGGATCGGGAGATGCTGGACTATCTCGCCGCGTTGCCCGAACAAGTGTTCGTGGCGTTACCCGATGCCGCGCCGATCTGTGTGGTGCATGGTTCGCCGGGTGCTGTAGCCGTGGGCATTCTCCCGGACGATCCGGAAACCAGGCGCAAATTCGCGCAGGCACGGTCGACGAACAATATCGGCGTGGAAGACGCGCTGGCGAAGATCGCCGAACCGGTGTTGGTGTGCGGGCACACGCACATCGCGTGGGAATACCGCAACGACGGGCGGCTGGCGCTCAATCCCGGCTCGGTCGGCGCGCCAATCGACGGTGAGCTAGGTGCCGAGTATGCGCTGCTCACCTGGCAGGATGGGCACTGGACGGCTGACTTACGCGTGGTGGACTACGATATCGATGCCCTGCTCACGGCGTATCGGGAGCGCGGGATGCTCGCAGAGGGCGGTGCAATGGTGCGCGCGCTGATGCGCGGCGCTGAAACCGGACAGAATTACCCGTGGTACCTCGTGCTGCACGCCTTCGATCTGGCAGCCCATGCCGGAATCGAGCACGAAGGTGCCGTTCCAGACAACATCTGGGAACGTGCCGCTGCGACATTCAAGTGGTAAGACAGTACTAAAACGCTTTACTTTTTAAGTTCTCTCTTTGTAAAACTGTGGTATACTTTGTAAAAGCAGAAGGTACAAAGGAGAACGGTAATCATGGTGACAACAGTCGTGAAGTTAAGTGAACGCAATCAGATGGTGTTGCCAAAAGCTGCCCGTGAAGCTCTGGGGATAGAGCCCGGTGGACGCATTGCGGTCATCGTTGATGGCGAAAGTGTACGTCTGCTCCCCGAGCCAGAGAACTGGAGCGACTACATCTACGGTTTGGGAAAGTCGATGTGGGAGACGCTCGGAGGTGGCGAGCAATTCCTGCGCGAGGAACGAGCGGCATGGCAAGAATAGAAGCATTGCTCAGCCAGTTGCAGCGCGCTAATGCGATAGCCCTGGATACATCCGTATTCATCTATGTCTTCGAGCAACATCCAGATTTTGGACTTCTCGCACAGGGCATTTTCCGAGCCATAGAGAATGGTGTTTGTCGAGGATACGCTTCAGTTTTAGCTTTGGGGGAAGTGCTCACGGGTGTCAAAAAAGCCGGGAACCGTGATCTATTGTTGCGCTATCGCAACGCTTTCCAACAGTTTCCCGGCTTGACATTGTGTGCATGCGATATCGCCGTGATGGAAATGATGTCTGATCTGCGCTCACACTACAACATCCGCACGCCAGACGCTATTCACATCGGGTCAGCACTGGTACAAGGCGCGTACACTTTTGTGACTAACGACGCTCAGCTAAAGTGCATTACAGAACTTGACATCGCCGTATTGACAGATTTTGCGTAAGGGAAACACGCAAGTTTGACGAATTATTTCTCACCTCGTGGAATCCACACGCGCATCGCGCCCGGCGTGCGATTGGCCCAGGCATAGTAGGGCACGGCGATCAACTTAAGCGGGCGCGCGGCCGTTTCCGGCACGGGCGCAGGTCGATAGAGTGCGGCCTCCCAATCCCTCACATCCGCCACATAGCCCTCCGCCGTCACCGTGAACACGCCACCGAGCAAGCCTTCATGCCACGCCGCCTTCAAATCCGCATCAGGCACAAGGCGCACGTCCAGCAGATCCACGTCTACCTCCTGATCCTCCTCCTCAAGGCAGTAAACGAGCGGTCCACGCTCGATGGCAAGGCTCCCCCGGATCGCGTCCACGCGCGGGTTGGGCGCAGTGAGCCGGGGACGCATTTCCAGATCGAGTTCGACCACATCGCCGGGCTGCCAGGCCCGTGTCAGGGTTACGTAATTCCCATCGCTCGCCCCGCCCGCGATGATCTCGCCGTTAAGCCACAATGCGGCGTGGTTACACCATCCAGGGACGCGGAACGCCAGTGTCCACTCGCCGCCCCCCGTCTCCACAACGGTGACGTGCACGTGCCCTTCCCAGGGATAGCGCGTCTCCATCTCTAGCACAATACGCCCGTCCCCCACCGCCGCCTCAATCGTCGCCGAAGCATACTGGTGCAGTTGCACGCCCGCATCATCGGTAGTGGCAAGGTAATTCCCCACGAGCGCGATCTGGCGCATCACGTTCGGCGGGCAGCACGCGCAGCCGTACCACTCCGGACGCGCGATCCCGCCCCGGCTCTGCAAGGGATTCACGTAGAAGTACCGCTGACCGTCGAGTGAGACGCCGCTCAGAAAGCCATTGTAAAGCGAGCGTTCCAGCGTGTCGGCATAGCGCGGATTCCCGGTCGCCAGCAACATGCACCAGTTCCACATCATCGCGGCGATTGCGGCGCAGGTCTCGCAGTAACATTCGTCGCTCGGCAATTCGTAGGCGTGACCGAACGCCTCGCCTTCGTGCCGAGCGCCGTACCCGCCGGTGAGGTGCATTTTGCGCGCCGTCGCATCGTGCCAGAGCCGCAGCAGCGCATCCATCAACGCCTGCTCGCCGGTTTCCAGATACGCGTCGGCGACCCCGGCGGTGAGATAAAGCTGGCGAACGGCGTGCCCGACCACTTCCGATGCTTCACGTACGGGGACGTGATCCTGGTGGTACGCCGCACCCCACCGCCCATAGCCGCGCATCCGCCCCTTGCCGCGCCCATCGATGAAGAAGACCGCCAGGTCGAGATAGCGCCTCTCGCCGGTCTCGCGGTACAGCTCCACCAGCGCCAGTTCGATCTCCGGGTGGCCCGGCGCGCCGTCGCGCTTGCCCGGCCCGAAGACGCCGTCGATGCAATCGGCGAAGCGGCAGGCCACGTCGAGCAAGTCCCGCTTGCCCGTGGCCCGGTGATGCGCCACCGCCGCCTCGAAGAGGTGCCCCGCGCAGTACAACTCGTGATCGTGATCGAGGTTCGTCCAGCGGTCTTCCGGTTGCTTGTTGACCTGGTAATACGAATTGATGTAGCCATCCGGTTGCTGCGCCGCCGCCACCAGCGCGATGACCTCATCCACCAGCGCCTCCAGCTCGGGATCGGTGGTATTAGCCAGGTCGAGGGATGCGGCCTCCAGCCACTTGTACACGTCCGAATCCATAAAAACCGGGCCGCGATATGCCCCCTCTCCCGCGCCAACCGCCAGCCGCAAGTTGTTGAGATTGCCCGACTGCCCCAACATCCGGTAGCCGTGGCGGAGGCTCACCTGGCGATTGATCGCCTGCTTCTCGTGCCAAAACCCGCCCGTCAGCGTCACCTTCCCCACCGGCAACGTCCGCCACCGCGCGTGCAAGCTCTTCGTCGTCGAAACGTGCATCCCTACCTCCTTTAGAATGGTCAGCAGATTTAGCAGATCAAGCAGATTTTCTTTCTTAATCTGCTTAATCTGCTTAATCTGCTGACAGATTGTGCCCGTGACACTCAAAACCCCGTGTGCTCCGTGCGGGCGATGATTTCATCTTGCAGCGCCTTGCCGAGGTCGCAGAAGTAGTCGCTGTATCCGGCGACGCGCACGATGAGATCGCGGTGCTGCTCCGGGTGGGCCTGCGCGGCGCGCAAGGTCGCCGCATCCACCACGTTGAACTGCACGTGATGCCCGCCCAGCGCGAAGTACCCGCGCACCAGCCCCAGCAGCCCATCCAGCCCGGTTTCGTCCCGCAAGAGCGACGGCGTGAACTTCTGGTTGAGCAACGTGCCGCCCGTGCGGACGTGATCCATCTTGGCGGCGGACTTGATCACGGCGGTCGGCCCGCGCCGGTCCGCGCCCTGCACCGGCGAGATGCCCTCCGAGAGCGGCGTCCACGCCTTGCGCCCATCGGCGGTCGCGCCGGTGACGCTGCCAAAGTAGACGTGGCACGTCGTCGGCAGCAGATCGATGTGATACGTGCCGCCCCGCGTGTTGGGCCGCCCGTCGATGGCCTTGAAGTACGCCTCGAAGACAGCGCGCATCACGTCATCGGCATAGTCGTCGTCGTTACCGTAACGCGGCGTGCGGTTCAGCAGCCGCTGCCGCAGGCGCTCGTAGCCGGCGAAATCGTGCGCCAGCGCGGCAAGCAGCTCGTCCATCGTCACTCCGCGCATACCCGCTTGCGCTGTATCACAATCCAGCGCTGCGAACGGCGGATTGTAATCCGCCGTAAGCGTTGCTTGCGTATCGAACACGTGATACTTGATCGCCGCCAGCGCGTCCGTGATCGAACCAAGCCCCACACCCTGGATATACGAGGTATTGTAGCGCGCGCCGCCGTCGTGGTAATCCCTGCCGTTGGTGATGCAGTCGCTAATCAGCAGCGAAAGAAACGGCACGGGCATATAGTGCGCGTACAGTCGCTCGATCGTGTGATTGCCCCGAATTTTCACGTCCACGAAGTAATTGAGCTGCGTCTCGAAGGCGGTGAATAGTTCCTCGAAGCTCCCAAACGCGCGCGGATCGCCCGTGCGCGGGCCAAGCTGCTTGCCCGTGCGCGGATCGACGCCGTTGTGCAGCGCAATCTCGAGCACTTTGGGCAGGTTGAAGTAGCCCGTCAGGTTGTAATTCTCCTTGCCGAACGCGCCGGTTTCCACACAGCCGCTCGTGCCGCCGCAACGCGCGTCCACGAGGCTCTTGCCCGCGCGCAGCATCTCCGCAATGACGGTCTCCGTGTTGAACACCGACGGCTGCCCAAATCCGGTGCGGATGATGCGCCCCGCCCGCTTGATAAAGGCGTCGGGATTCTCGCGGCTCACCTGGATCGACGAGCTCGGCTGTAACAAACGCATCTCTTCGATCACGTCCAGGATCAGATACGTAACCTCGCTGACGCCATCCGTCCCATCCGGTCGCACCCCGCCGACGTTGATCTGCGCGAAGTCGGTGTACGTGCCGCTCTCCGCCGCGGTCACCCCCACTTTGGGCGGCGCAGGCTGATTGTTGAACTTGATCCAGAAACAGTGCAATAACTCCTCGGCCTGTTCGCGGGTGAGGACGCCGGTCCCCGGCGCGCCATCTTGCAAACCCTGCCGGTAAAATGGCTCGAGGTGCTGGTCGAGCTTGCCGGGATTGAAGGAGTCCCACGGGTTCAGTTCGATGGTCACACCCAGGTGGACGAACCAGTAGTATTGTAGGGCCTCCCAGAAATCACGGGGCGCGTGCGCGGGGACGCGCGTGCAGACCTCGGCGATGCGCTTCAATTCGCGCCGGCGCGCCGGATCGGCCTCCTGCGCCGCCAGTTCGCGCGCCTTCTCCGCGTGGCGCTCAGCGAAGCGGATGAGCGCATCCGCCGCAATCGACATCGCCTCGAGTTGCTCCTGTTTAGCCTGCGCCTCCGGGTCGCCGTCGAAGTTCAGCGCGTCGAGGCTCACCTGGATGTCGGCCTTGAAATCGAGCATCCCCTTGTGATAAATCTTGTCGTCCAGCACAGTATGGCCCGGCGACCGCTGCTCCATAAACTCGGTGAAGATGCCCGCATCGTAGGCATCCCGCCATTTAGGCGTCATCGCCTGGAAGAGGCGCTCGCGCTGCGTCTTGCCCTTCCAAAACGGGATGATGGTATCGGCGTAAACCTGCCGCGTCTCCGGGCTAACGGCGAAGGGGATTTTTTCTCGTGCGTTGAGAATGTCGAGGTCGTCCAGCGTGTGGCAGCACAGCTCGGGATACGTCGGTGTGGCTTTGGGCGCGGGGCCTTTCTCACCGACGATCAGCTCGCCGGGGTGGATGTAGATCGCCTTGTGTTCCAGCAGATAGCGGAACGCCAGCGCCCGCTGCACCGGCGTGGAGACCGCGCCATCGCACGTCTGGTAGAACGCCGTCAACAATTCCGCCCGCTCGCTCGAAAGCGTGGGGACGGCGTCCAGACTGTACTGGCGCAACTGTGCCACTCTATCGGTGATTGCCATACATGACTCCTTAGCTATACCAAACGCACGCTAAGAATTTACCACGGAGACACGGAGAACACAGAGAAACTTCATAAAGAATCTCCGTGTCCTCTGTGTCTCTGTGGTTAAATGGAAAATTCACTGTCTCGTAGAGCGCATCCGGGATATGGGTTACAACCATGATCGCCACAATCGCCTCCCTCCTGATTCCAACGCCTTCATTATAAAGTTCTTTGTCTTGAGGACAAGAAAGACATGTGTGTAGAAAAGCGATAACTATTCAGGCACGTTGGCCGACCAAGAATTTCAAACAAATAGGCGACTCGACAAACGTGAGTTTTTAGTCTAGCCAAGGCCTGAATTCGTTTATTCGTTATCCCATTCGTGGTCGGCAAGCCGGTCACATTTGTGTAGAAATTCCAACTTGTGCTAAGATTACCGTATGCCCACTTCGCTTATGGTAACCAAGCTCTACATCCCGCCGTCGCGCCCCAACCTGGTGGCGCGCCCGCGCCTGCTCGCGCAGCTCGACGAGGGGCTGCACGCCGGCAAGCGGCTCGCGCTTCTCTCCGCGCCAGCCGGGTTTGGCAAGACGACGCTGATCACCGAATGGGTGTGCGCCACCGCGCGCGAGATCGCCTGGCTTTCGCTCGATGAAGGCGACAACGACCCGCTGCACTTCCTCGCCTACCTCATCGCTGCGCTCCAACAGGCCGATGGGCGCATCGGGCGCTCCGTCCAGGCGCTCCTCCAACCGGCGGGCCTCACCCAGACCAACGCCACGTCGTTCCAGCGATTGATCGCGCCACTGGTTGCCGACATCACCAGTGCCGGCACGCCGCTCGTGCTCGTGTTGGACGACTACCACTTTATCACCAACGACGCCGTCCACGACATCACACGCTTGTTGCTCGAAAACCAGCCGCCGATCATGCACACCGTCATCAACACCCGCGAGGACCCAGCCCTGCCCCTACCCCGCTTGCGCGCCCGCGACCAGATCGTCGAACTCCGCGAGCGCGACCTGCGCTTCACCGCCGAAGAAGCCGCTGCCTTCCTCAGCCAGACGATGCACCTGACGCTCTCCCCGCAAATCGTGGAGGCATTGGAAGCGCGCACCGAGGGCTGGATCGCCGGGCTGCAACTGGCGGCGCTGGCTTTGCAGGACATGGCGACGCACCAAGGCGGTTTGGCCGACACGCGCACCTTCATCGCGGCCTTCAGCGGTGACAACCGCTATGTGCTCGATTACCTGGTAGCCGAAGTGCTCCAACGCCAACCGCCCACCACCCGCGACTTTCTCCGCCAGACCGTCATCCTCGACCGGCTCACCGGCCCCCTGTGCGACGCGGTGACGGGCCGCGACGACAGCCAGGCCATGCTCGAACGCCTGGATACCGCCAATTTGTTCCTCATCCCGCTCGACCATCGCCGCGAGTGGTACCGCTATCATCGCCTCTTCGCCGAGACGCTGCGCCCCACCCTCCCGCCCGCCAATGCGGGCCGGCTGCACCAACGCGCGGCGCTGTGGTACGAAAGCCAGGGCGAGATGCAGTCCGCCATCCAACACGCCCTGGCCGGTGTCGCCATATCCGGTGACGCACTTTTGCTCGACGACGCCGAGCGCCTGATTCGCCAGGCCGCCGAGTCCACGCTGCACAGCGGCGGCGTGGCGGCGGTGCGCGCGTGGCTGGACGCCCTGCCCGATGCGCACGTGCGCGCTGACAGCACGCTGGCAACCATCAAAGGCTGGATCCTCGCTCTCACCGGCGACGTGGAACCGGCAGAAGCCTATGCCGACGCTGCCGAAACTGCCCTGCATCAGGCATATCCCGGTGCTTTCCCCGAGGCGACCGACAAACGTCCTCGGCCGGGGAAAATCCCTGCCGCCGACCTGGGCAAGCTGTGGCTGTTGAGCGGCTACATCGCCCTGGGCCGCCGCGACTACGCCCGCGCCACCGACCTGATCGATGGCGCGCTGCGCCTGCTCAAGAAAGAGCACCCGCACTGGCACGTCCTCGGCCTGTGGGGCATGGCCGAAGCACAGGAACGCACCGGCGATATCACCAAGGCCATCGCCACCCTGCGCGAAGCAAGCAAGATCGGGCAAGCGGGCGAAATCGCCTCTGGCGATTTCGCCTCCGAGAACCAGGTGTTCGCCGTTGTCGTGGAGATGTCGCTGGCGGCGGCGCTCAACAACCACGGCAAGCGCCGCGCCGCCGTCGCCCTCTGCGCTCAGGCTATCGAGCGGTACACCGACGCGGCAGGACATCCGACCCCACTCGCCGGCCTAATCTTCACGCGTATGGCGATGCTGCACTACGAGGCCAATCAACTCGAAGCAGCACGCCGTTATCACGAAAAGGGGCTGGCCCTCAGCGAACCGCTCGCCATCAGCAGCCTGTCGATGTTCTCGCTCGGCATCGCCGCGCCGATCCTGTACGCCTGCGGCGAGACCGAGGTGGCGCTCGACGCCGTGCAACGCGCCCAGCGCTTCGCTTCGGAGGAAGCCCTCACCGACGCGCACTGGCTGGCGGCGACGGAAGCGGATCTCCGCCTGCGCCAGGGCGACCTCGACTTCGTCGCGCAATGGGCTGAGGCGATGCAACTGTCACCTGACGACACGCCGCAGTATTTGCGCATCGAAGAGCACATGGTCTACGCACGGCTGTTGCTGGCACAGGGACAAGTTGCCGGAGAGTTAGGACTTTTGTAACTCGAAGACAGATTCGATCAGCAGATTGAGCAGATTAAGCAGATTTCTGGATTGAATCTGCTACATCCGCTTAATCTGCTGACCAAAAAAGAGACGCTATGCCAAAGTCAAACTCGCAAACACGCCAAGATCTCGTCACGTGGCTCTCCACGCTGCTGACGCTCGGGACGGGCGCGCTGTTCTTCGTCAAGACCGGCTCGCCGTTGAACCGCGCCCTCTACGTGACAAAGATGCTCGCCACGGCGCTGTCGCCGCTCGTCGCGCTGCTCGGAATTACACGGATGCTACACGGTATGGGATCCGGCAGACGTGCACCGCAGATCGCGGGCGGCGCGAGCGGCGCGCTGGCGCTCCTCTACACGTGGCGCGTGCTGACCCAGCATACCGGCTTCGAGCAAGCGTTCGGCCCGCACTGGCGCGACAAAATCCCCCCCGCGCAGGCGGCGCGCACCCGGCGCGCGCGGTGGCTGTGGTATCTGCCTCAGGGCATCTCGCCCGCGCCCAAACCCCGCTGGACGCGCGACGTCATCTTCTGGAAATTGGCACAGCCCCACGTCAAAACCGTCCGCCCGCTCCTCTGCGACATCTGGCAGCCGCCGCAGGGTGTCACGCCCTCTGGGCTGGCGCTCATCTACTGTCACGGCGGCGGCTGGCGCTATCTGAACAAGGACATCGGCACGCGTCCCATCTTCCGCTACCTGGTGGCGCAGGGCCACGTCGTCATGGACATAGCCTATCGTCTGTGGCCCGAAACCGACCTCTACGGCATGGTCGGCGACGTGAAGCGCGCCATCATCTGGCTCAAGGCCAACGCCCGGCGGTATGGTGTCGATTCCGAACGCATCGTCGTCTCCGGCGGATCGGCGGGCGGGCACCTGGCGCTGCTAGCGGCCTACACGCCCCGTCACCCCGCCCTCACGCCGGACGACCTGTGCGCCGCCGATACCAGCGTGCGCGCCGTGGTCTCATTCTACGGCGCGGTGGACATGCGCGCCACCTACGAGAACGTCCCCGGAAACCCGGAGATCGGGCTGCTGCTCGGCGGGTCGCCGGACGAAGTCCCCGAGATGTACGCGCTGGCCTCACCCATCGAGCACGTCGGGGCACAGTGCCCGCCCACCCTGCTCATCCAGGGCACGCACGACTGGTATATGCCGCTGGAAGCCACCCGCGCGCTACATCGCAAGCTGGTGGACGCGGGCGTGCCCTCGATCTACGCCGAATTTCCCCAGACCGATCACGCCTTCGATCTGGTCCTGCCGCGCTACGCCCCCGCCGCCCGCGCCGCCCGCCGCGATCTCGATCACTTCCTGGCGCTGATGCTGGCAGATTGATTAAAACACAGAGACACAGAGAAAACCATAAAAAACTCTGTGAACTCTGTGTCTCCGTGGTAAATTTCCCCCTGAAATACCCCCTCAATACCCCCTTTGGGGCATGTGAACCCCTCCCACGTCGTTTATGCTGTAAGCGTAACAGTTCAAGGAACGAGGGAGGGATACAATGTTATTCGAAGGACACGCTAACCCATATCTGCGGGCACGCAGTTGGCCCAGGTTCGAACCGCATCCCATTGATTGGGAGAAGCTCGTCTATGCTGTGGGACAGCCGCTGGTCGCACTGTACTACAAACTCACGGTGAATCCGGATGTCGTCTTCTACGCGGAACTGCCTGCCGGGCCGAAGATCATCGCCGCCAACCACCCCAGCACCACCGATCCGCTGATCATGACGACGCTCTGCGACGAGCCGGTGCGCATCCTCATCACCGAATCCGTCTTCACTATCCCGGTGGTGGGACGCCTGCTGCGGCGGACGGGGCAGATTCCCGTCGTCCGCGAGAACGGGCGCGCCGCCTTCGACGAGGCGCTGCGACGCTTGCAGGACGGGCAGACGGTGGGTATCTTCCCGGAGGGATCGCTCAGTCCCCACGAGGGCGGTTTGCACGACCCGCGCACGGGCGCGGCGCGGCTGGCGCTGCTGACCGGCGCGCCGATCATCCCGGTGGGCATTCACCTGCGGCGTGAGAACGTCCGCACCTACGACGCCCGTATGCATCCCGACGACGAACTGATCCGCTGGTACTGGCGCGGCCCCTACGCGATGACCGTGGGCCAGCCGCTGCACCTGGAAGGCGACGTCGAGGACTGGGCGGGCGTCCGCGCAGCGTCTGAGGGCATGATGGAGGCCATTCGCCGGTTGGCGGGGCAGAGCGAGCGACGGATGAGGGAGAAGACAAGTCACGTCCCCGCGATTGCAGCATCGCACCGTGCCTCGAGCACGTAGAAACCGGGGCAAGCCAGAAAGATACATGATCCCAGTTCCGACCGATTTTCACCATACAGTCGCCGGCCACGAATCCCCAAAAATTCGTGGCCGGTCTGTTTTCCATCACACCCAAGCCCTTTGCCATAGATGACGAATGATAGTACAATCCAACTACTGAGTTAAAGACGATTGGCAAAGACTACAAAAGTCTCAGCACGTACTGCGCCTTGCAAAGCCATCGTTTAACGCAGACACTTGCTAAATCAGAGGTCTCGTGAGACTTTTTGTAGTCTGGATCAAGGAGTGTGAACAATGTCAACTGAAAAACAACCCTTGCGTGTCGCCATTATCGGCACGGGAAAACGTTCGAGCTACATGTATGGCCCCATCGTCAAAGCTTTGCCGGAAGAAGTGGAATTGGTGTCCGTGTGGGGGCGCAGCTCCGGCTCGACGAAGGCGTTGGGCGAAAACCTGGATGCACCATGGTACACGGACGTGAATCGCCTGGTGCGGGAAACTGCGCCCGATATCGGCATCGTCTCGGTGACGTATGCTGCCAACGGGCAGGTTGGGCTGATGGCGGTGGAAGCCGGGATGCACGTGCTGCTTGAGACGCCCATCGCGCACGATCTGGGCGAAGCTGATGCGATCATCGCCGCAGCACAGGCGCGCGGACGCAAAATCGAGGTTTCCGAACAATTTCACCGCCGCCCTCTGGAGCAAATCAAACTCAAGCTGATCGCGTCCGGGCTGTTCGGCAAGGTCTACTCGTCGTTCAGCGATTTCGCCGGGCACGGCTACCACGGCATCAGCGTGATGCGCAGCTATCTGGGTTTCGACGCGCAACCCACGCAGGTGGTGGGATCGGTTCACAAGTACGATCTGGCGGCGCACTGGTCGCTGCTCGAAGGCACGCGCGGCCCGCGCAGTGAAACGCAAGAACACGGGATCATCGAGTTCGCAGGCGGGCAGGTCGGCATTTTCCACTGGACGTCCGTGGGCTACGATTCTGCGCTGCGCTGGTTCCGCAGCAGCCGCTTTTTGGCGGAGAAAGGTATGGGCATCACCTTCGGCGTGGGATTGCACACCGTCGAGGAGAAGCTGTCGCTGCTCGCGCCCGGCGGGGAAGCGCCGCGCTTCATTGCGCTGGAACGGCGCTGGGAACGCTGCGACGGCGGCGCGCTGACCGCCATCGTCGCCCACACCGGCGATCCCGACCTGCCCATCATCGCATGGGAGAACCCGTTCCGCCCGGCGGTGCAGGGCCACGGCGTCCAATGGCACGACGACGAAATCGGTGTGGCGGGTTGCCTGATGAGTCTGGTGGACGCCGTGCGCAACGACACCGCGCCTACCTACGGCCCCTACCAGGCGCGCCTGGATCAAGAACTCATCCTCGCCCTCCGCCAATCGGCAGCGGAAGGTGGCGTCCCGGTGAAGGTGGGCAACTAATGAAGAGGCAAGGAGTTTTTACCACGAATCTCCACGAATTTTCACGAATGGAAAACAATTAGTGTGGATTCGTGAAGATTCGTGGTTTGTTTAGGAGGTGAACGATGAAATTTTCACTGTTACACCCGCGTGCGCAGTTAGTCACGATTATGGAGCGCATCTACGGCTACGGGATGACGACGACGTCCGGCGGCAACCTCTCGGTCCTCGACGAAAACGGCGATATGTGGATCACGCCCGCCGGGGTGGACAAAGGGACGCTCAAGCCGCAGGACATCATCTGCGTGAAGCCGGACGGGACGATTGTGGGGCCGCACAAGCCATCGTCGGAGTACCCGTTCCACCGCGCGATCTACCAAAAGCGGCCCGATTTCCGCGCCATCGTCCACGCGCACCCGCCCGCGCTGGTCGCGTTCAGCATCGCGCGCCAAATCCCCAACACGCGCATCATCCCACAGGCGCACACCGTCTGCGGGCAGGTGGGCTACGCGCCCTACCGGCTCCCCGGCAGCCTAGAACTCGGCGACGTCATCGCCGACACGTTCGCGCAGGGGTTCGACGTGGTGCTGCTGGAGAATCACGGCGTCGTCGCCGGCGGGGAGAGCCTCCTGGCGGCGTTCCAACGCTTCGAGACGCTGGACTTCTGCGCGCGCACGCTTATTCAAGCGCGCACGCTTATCCAGGCGCGCTCGGTGGGCGAAGTGTATTCGCTCACCGACGAGGACATCGCCCTGACGCGCAAACGCGGCAAGAAACTGCCCACCTTCAAGCCGACGTTCCACACCAGCCGCGAGCGCGAACTGCGCCAGCACATCATCGATCTCGTGCATCGCGCCTACGACCAGCAGTTGATGACGAGCACAGCGGGAACCGTCTCGGCCCGCGTGGACGAGAACAGCTTCCTCATCACCCCCTACGGGCTGGATCGCCTGTACCTCGACCTGGACGCCATCGTGCTCATCCGCGATGGGCAGCGCGAGCGCCGCAAGCAACCGAGCCGCGCCACGAAGATGCACATGGCGATCTACCAGGCACATCCCGATATCGGCGCGATCATCACCGCGCAATCGCCGAGCGCCGTCGCGTACAGCGTCACCCGGCGCAAGCTCGACACACGCACCATCCCCGAAAGCTACATCGTGCTGCGCGACATCCCGCTGATGCCCTACGGCGTGCAGTTCGGCGGCGGGAAGAAGATCATCAAGCAACTGGCGAAGGACAAGCCCGTGCTCCTCCTGGAAAACGATGCCATCCTCACCACCGGCGCGACACTGATGCAGGCCTTCGACCGGCTGGAAGTGGCCGAATTCAGCGCCCAGGCCGTCATCGCCACGGCCCACATCGGCGAGCTGGTGCCGATTGGGGCGGAGGAGGTACAGGCTTTGGAGGCGAAGTTCCTTTCGTGAGCGGTCAGCGATCAGCTTTCAGCCGTGAGCCAATTGATGATCGCTGAGGTCAGAACAGAGGACAATTTGACGAATTGAATTTGCGGATTCAGGCTGCGAGGATAAAGCCCATCGTAGCAAAATGCTGGTCGCCAGTAAAGACTTGCTGTAATTCCAAATCGCGCATCACAGCGAAAGACGTACAATCGGTGTACGAGAATTTCTGATCGGCATAGCGTTCAAAAATCGCCCAGGCTGCGTCTTCGTGCGCTTCGGTCACTCTCACATAGCGAACCAACTCTGCACCAATTAGCGTGTGTAGTGTTTTCCAGAATTGCACGGCGGCCTGGTGATGAAGATGATAGCGAATCAGCGTCACGGTTTCGGACAACACAAAATTTGTCGTGACAAAGGTGTGGCCTTGATCTAATAGCTGCTCGTTGAGCAACTTGGCAAGCACATGATCGGCATCCGCGATGTCTGCCAATGCATACCAGGCCCAAGTGTCAACGAAAATCCGGCTCATTCGTCTTCTCGTGTGTACAAATAGGCGTCATGCTCACGGGCTACATTATGGGGAGCCGAGCTTTCTCCTATGCCGTGCCCAAGTTCTCGCATCAAGTTTCGCGCTTGGTCCAAACGCGCCTGGCGTTTCAGCCAATCTTCAACAGCGATCAGCGCGATATCAGGGATCGACACCTTATGGGCTTGAGCTTCGTTTTCTAATTGTTCATATTGTTGCGATGAAAGTCGCAACTTAACTAAAACCGTACTCATAGCTTCATTCCCTTAAAATGTGACAACAAACACACCGTTTTCTGAGTGTGATATCAGTTTACGACACTATACTACATCCATTATAATAGCCCTATCTGAAGCAGTCAAACATACTGAAGGAGGCAACATGGACTATCGCAAACTAGGCAAGAGCGATCTGGAAGCCAGCGTCATCACCATGGGCTGTTGGGCCATCGCCGGGGGACGGTTGTGGGGACCGCAGGATGAGGCGGAGGCCATCGGCGCGCTGCACGCGGCGGTGGACGCGGGTATCAATTTCTTCGACAGCGCAGAGGGCTACGGCGCAGGCCGTTCGGAGGCACTGATCGGCAAGGCGTTCAAGGGCCATCTGCGCGACAAGGTCCTCATCGCCACGAAGGTCTCACAGCGCCACTTGCGCCCCGCCGACCTGCGCGCGGCGTGCGAGAACAGCCTCCGCAATCTGGGGATGGAGACGATCGACGTGTACTACATCCACTGGCCCAACTGGGACATTCCCCTCGCCGACACGCTCGGCGAGATGCAGCGCCTCAAGGATGAGGGCAAGATTCGCTTCGTGGGTTGCTCCAACTTCGGCAAACGCGATCTCACGGAGATTCTAGCGCTGGAGCACGTGGAGATCAATCAACTGGCCTACAACTTGCTCTTCCGCGCCATCGAATACGACATCGTGCCGCTGTGCGTGGAACACCGGGTGAGCATCGCGCCGTACAGCCCGCTGCTGCACGGCATCCTCACCGGCAAGTTCGCGACGCTGGCGGACATCCCCGACGAGCGCGCGCGGACGCGGCATTTCTCCGCCGCCCACCGCTCGATGGTGCGTCACGGCGAACCGGGCGCAGAAGCCGAAACCGCCGCCGCGTTGGCGGCCATCCGCGAGATTTGCGACGGCGCCGGTCTGCCGATGGCGCAGGTCGCGCTGGCCTGGCTGCTCGAACAGCCCGGCGTGACTACCGTCATTGCCGGAGCGCGCAACCCGGCCCAAATCCAGGCCAACGCCGCAGCTGCCGCCCTTACATTACCCGCCGACGTGGTCGCCGCCCTGACGCAAGCCACCGAACCGCTCAAAGTCGCTCTCGGCCCCAACCCGGATATGTGGCAAAACGACGCGGATACGCGGATGCGATAACAGGGTTATGGGGTATAGGTTGTGAGTTGTGGGTGGGCAAGCAAACCACCCAATCCCTGATCACCAATTACCAGTTACCAATCACCAAGGACCAAGGAGTTTAAACTATGCTAAAAGTCGGAATTCTCGGTATGGGGGGCATGGGATGGTTCCACGCGCGGCGCTATCCTCAGGTGCCTAACGCGGCCATTGTCGCCATTGCGGATATCGTCCCGGAACGCCTGGAGGCGAAGGAGGCGGTGGCGATCAACCTCGCCGGGGGGGAGGCAGTCCTCGACCTCTCGCAAGCGGCGCGCTATCCAGAGGCCGGGCAGTTGATCGCTGAAGCGGACGTGGATGTGGTGGACATCTGTTTGCCGACGGACTTACACGCGCCTTACGCCATCAAAGCGCTGAAAGCCGGGCTGCACGTGCTGTGCGAAAAGCCAATGGCACTCTCGGTCACCGACTGCGACCGGATGATTGCGGCCGCGCGCGCGGCGGATCGCCGCCTGATGATCGCGCAGTGCCTCCGCTTCTGGCCGGAGTATCTATACCTCCAACGCCTGATCGTCGAACAACCGCTGGGTGCGCTGGTTTCCTTGAATATGTCCCGCATTGGCGGGCGCCCAGGCTGGTCGCCGGATAACTGGTTCCTCGACCCCAAACGCAGCGGCGGCGCACTCCTCGACCTGCACATCCACGACGTGGACTACGTCAATGCCGTCTTTGGCATGCCGGACAAGCTATACGCCACAGGCCGCGCGATGGCGGAACCCGACAGCTACGACGTCATCCACGCCTGCTTCACCTACGACGGCGGCCCGCAGGTTCACATACATGGAGGATGGAGCACGGCGCAAGTGCCGTTCCAGGCAGGCTTCGATGCCTGGTTCGAGCGCGGCTTCGTGCGCTATGCGAACGGCGAACTCACCGTCTCCGACAATCTGGAAAAAGTTGCGGGCCATCCCGTAGAGGTCGAGCCCGGCGACGGCTATCGCGATGAAATCGCCTACTTCTTCGACTGCGTCGAGAACGGTGCGCCGCTCTCCCGCTGCATGCCGGAGTCCACACGGGACTCCATCGCCCTGATTGATCGAGAGATTGAGAGTATCAAGTCGTTAGTCTTATAGTCATCAGTCTTGCGTCCGTTAGTCTGGAGTCGAAAGCCAAAACTACTTGACTATCTGACTATTTGACTACCCGACTATCTGACGATCAAAACTAAATTCGGAGGAATATGCAATGACGACGTTAAAGCTTGGTGTGATGGCCCCGTTGGAAAACGGGCCAGAAGAGGAATTGAAGCGTGTCCACGAGTTCGGCCTACCGACGTGCCAGGTCGTCTGCTGGAAGCAGGCATTGTTCACGCCAGAAATGGCCGATAGGTTAATCGCCGCGTCGGAGGAGAGCCAGGTTGAAGTCACGACAATCTGGACGGGTGTGCCTGGCCCACACATCTGGGACTTCGTCAAAGGGCCGGTCTCCATCGGCATCGTGCCGCCGGAGTACCGCAACGAGCGCCTCGTCGCGCTCAAGGCAGGCGCAGACTTCGCCAAACGCGTAGGCGCACCGAGTATTACCACGCATGCCGGTTTTATCCCGGAAAACATGACCGATCCACTGTATCCCGGCGTCATCGATGCCCTGCGCGAGATTGTCGAATACTGCGGCGAGCGCGGTCTGGGTTTCTGGTTCGAAACCGGGCAGGAGACGCCGGTTGTCCTTCTGCGGGTGATCGAAGAACTGGGATACGACAATCTGGGCATCAATCTCGACCCCGCAAATCTGTTGATGTACGGCAAGGCCAACCCGGTGGATGCGCTGGACGTGTTCGGGCAGTACGTGCGCGGCGTCCATGCCAAGGACGGCGAGTATCCGACCAACGGGCGGAAGTTGGGCGTCGAAAAGCCACTCGGCGAAGGGCGCGTCAACTTCCCGGTGCTCATCCCCAAACTGAAAGACCTCGGCTACACCGGCGCCTTGACCATCGAGCGCGAAATCAGCGGGCCTAAGCAGATTGAAGACATCAAACACGCCATCGCCGTCCTCTCACAACTCGTATAAGCCGCCAGCATCTAGCCGCCAGCATTCAGCCGATAGCCGTTTGCTGGCGGCTAACAGCCCTCCATCAAACCCGATTTCAACTTGCGTGTTACGGCGGCCCTGTTATACTTATGAGGCTTGCCGGTCGTGCAAATTGATGCGAATGACGCCCTGCAAGCTATCATTTACGTGAGTTGGTGTTAGCTTTATGATCAAACTACTGCTTAGGTTTATTTCTGTTACACGTCTTGCTATCAAGCGTTTGTGGAACCATCCCGGATTGACGGTGCTGGCGCTTCTAGGCGTCGTCTTCGCGGTGGGGATGGTCAACAGCGCGTCGTTCTTTGCCAAAGCCGTGGACCAGGTTATCCTGAATCAGGAACTGGCTGACTTCAGCGAGATGACCGGGCGGCCACCCTTCTCCACCAGTATCTACACCTTCTCCTCCGGACGTGCCCCGATTTCGCTGCAGCACGCGGAGAAACTGGCAGCCGACCACGTGGCCGTCACATTGTCATCCGAGGTTGGATTGCCGATCCAACACACAGGGCTGGAAGTTCACAGCGGCAACATGATGCTACGGTCCAAAGAAGGCGCGGCTTACGCCACAGGTGAGCAGGAGTATCTGGAATCCACCGATATTGTCTACATCGCCGGCGTCGCCGACGAAATACAAATCCTCGATGGCGACCCGCTCGACGAAGATGGCGTATCCGGCGATGTGCTGGACGTCTGGATGCACACGCGCATGGCCGAGAAGATGGGGATCAACGTCGGCGAAGAATTCAACCTGGGCATCAACATTGTCTCCGCGCCGATTACCATTCGTGTGCGTGGTTTCTGGCAAGCCAGGGACATCACCTCAGATTTCTGGTTCGAAAATCCCGATGCCACACTGCAAAACAAGCTCCTCGTGCGCCGTCAGGACTACATCAACATCGTTGAACCGATAGTGCCCGGCAAAACGTGGTTCGTCAATTGGCACATCATCCTGGATGAGAGCGAGGTGCTGCCCGATAGAACGGTCGAGTATATCGAGGGGTTCGAACGCAGTATCATCGTGATCAACAAATTTCTTCCCGATGCCCGCATCAACACCCCACCGTTGGACCCATTAAAATCGTTTGTCCAACGCGGCAACACCCTTACCATTTTGCTCCTGGGATTCAATCTGCCCGCGCTTGGTTTCCTCCTTTACTTCCTAGTGCTGACCTCGGCCATCATCGCCCGCTGGCAAGTGCGCGAGACGGCGACTCTGGTCAGCCGAGGGATGCGCCCTTCCAGCATCCTGACCCTCACCATGGTCGAAGAGATAATCCTCTTTATCGTGGGAACACCGATCGGCATTGCCGTAGGGATGGCGTTGGCACGGGTGATGGGATACACGGACAGCTTCCTGAGCTTCACTGCGCGCGATCCGTTACCAACAACCTTGCGAGGCGTCACCATCCCAATGACACTCGTGGCGTTAGCCGTCACGATGATGGCACGTATCCTGCCCGCGATCCAGGCTACGCGCCAGAGCCTCGTCGACGTGGAACGCGAGCGTGCCCGCCCGCAGCGTTCACCCTTCTGGTATCGCGCCTACCTCGACTTTCTACTTCTCCTGCCCACCGTGTATGCCTACCGGCAACTGACCAGATATGGCACGTTGGCCCTCCTGGTACGCGATCGGCCGGAAGATTTGTATCAGGACCCCTTGCTCATTCTGGTACCGGCGCTGGCGATCATCACTTTTGCGCTGCTTACACTGCGCATCTTCCCATTGATTATGCGCGCCATCGACGTTATCGCCAGCCTCACACCCTGGGCCACACCCCACCTGGCGCTGCGCCAGTTAGGGCGCGAGAGCCAAGCCTACATCAACCCACTGCTCCTGGTGATCGTGTCGCTGGCACTCGGCGTCTACACGATCTCCATGGCCGCAAGTCTCGATCAATGGCTGGTGGATCGCATGTATTATCGTGTAGGTAGCGATCTGGCCTTTACCGTCTATCCACCAAGCGTAGAATCCGAAAGCTTTTCAAGCTCGACGCCTATCAGCGGCGAGTGGATTCCGCTGCCAACGCAATTTGAGACCCTGGACGGCGTCGCAAAAACCACCCGGGTCGGAGATTATGGCATGGCCACGGCCCTTCCCGGAACCGGCAACCTCAACGGACGCTTTATTGCGGTGGATCGGACCGACTTCGCCGCCGTTGCCTGGTTCAGGAACGACTTCGCTAACGAGTCGTTGGGTGGGCTGATGAACCAACTGGCGTCTTGGCCCAATGCCGTCCTCATCCCAGAGGAATTATTTGAAGAGAATCACCTCCAGATTGGCGACGAGATCAATCTGCGCGTCAGCATCAACTACGAGTTTAACGTTAGCTCAGCATTCAAAGTCGCCGGGACCTACAAATACTTCCCCACCGTCTACGAGGACAAAGTCGCCTTCATCGGCAACCTGGACTACCTCACTTTCTACGTCGGGATGGTTGTCCCCCACAAAATCTGGATGCACCTGGAGGACGGTGTAACCGGTGAAACTGTGCTCAAGCAAGTACCGAAGCTCCGCGTGATTGCCGCCAATTCGGCAGATGCTGAGGATTTGATTCGCACAGAACAGGCGAAGTTCGAGCGCGTTGGCGTCTTCGGCACGCTCTCGGTTGGTTTTCTCGCGGCGGTCGCTATGGCGGCGATGGGGTTGCTGATTTATACGTATGCCTCGCTGCAAGACCGGATACGGCGTTTCACCATCCTGCGCGCCGTGGGCTTGCAACGCCGCCAAATTAGCACCCAGGTCATCATGGAATATCTGTTCCTGACGTCGTTCGGGGCCATCGCCGGAGCGCTCATCGGCGCGGGGGCTTCGCACTTCTTCGTCCCACTGTTCCGCGTGACTGGGGAGCGGGGCGTGCCCCTGCCAACGCTGATTCCAATCATCGCGCAGGACAAAGTCACCCAACTCGTCGTCATCTTTGTAGCCCTTATCGTACTGTCCGAGGTCGTCGTCATCGCCCGCGCGCTCTCACAACGCGCGTACACGATGCTGAAGGGTGTCTGGGGATAGAACGTTTTAGATTTTCGATGCAGGGCACGACATGGTTGCCTGCCGCACCGGAGGGAGTATGCCGCCTGAATCCGATCCAAAGCGTCGCGACGTAGCACCAGACAATCCCGAAGACGCTGAAAGGGAAAAGACCCCATCGACGTGGCAGCCGGCCGAATTGCGGCCTCGCCATCCCCAGCAGCCTGGCCCAAGTGAGCCTACGGTGCGCTTGCCCCGCCCTGGTGCGGAGGCACAAGAATCTGCGCCCCCACCGACTACTGGACAGCAGGCTGTGGGGAAAAAGCCTGCAGGTACGCCGCCTGCCGCCGAGCCAACACAACGTATACCGCGGCAAACTATAGAGCCGGAACAACCACCCGATCTGTACCCGCCCTCTGAAGCGACGCGCCGTATACAGGTTCCGCCATCTGAACCGCCGCCCCACCCTAAGCCCGCCGAACCGACACGCCAGATTCGCGCTCAGCGCGCGCAGGAATCGATTGACGATGTGCCCACACAGCCTATTCCCGTCATCCGCCCGCCCATGACGGCTTCTTCTTCCCAGACGAGACGGACGCCCACACCGCCAACGGCGTCACCGCCACCGGCGTCACCGCCGCCACCGAAATCGCCAACGACATCGAAGCGGGCTGCGGGACCTTCAGCCTCCAAACCCGCGCCAAAGCGCACCGGGCGCGGCGCCTCAATCCTGCTCAGCATCACGCTCGCGGGCGTCGCGCTGTTCTTCCTGGCGCTGCTCGCAGCGGTCATCGGCTACATCGCGCTGGCCTCGCAACTGCCTCCGCCGGACGAACTGCGCGCCCGCCAGCCGAACTTCGCCAGCAGCCAAATCTACGATCGTAATGGACGGCTGCTCCACGAAATCATCGATCCCACTGCCGGGAAACGCACCTACGTCCCCATCTCACGAATCTCGCGCAACCTGCAACTGGCGACCGTCGCCACCGAGGACCGGAATTTCTACGCGCACACCGGCTTCGACCCAATTGCACTGGCGCGCGCCATCTATTACGTGCTACAAGAGGGCGAAATCGTCTCCGGGGCCAGTACCATCACCCAACAGGTGGCCCGTAACATCCTGCTCCCCGATGAGGCCACCGAGCGCACCGCCAGCCGCAAGATCAAGGAAATCGTGCTGGCGACCGAACTCACGCGCCGCTACACCAAAGACGAAATCCTCGAAATCTACGTCAACAACAACAACTACGGCAACCTCACCTACGGGATCGACGCGGCGGCGCGCACCTATTTCGGGACCAATGCCGCCAACCTCACCCTGGCCCAGGCGTCGTTCCTGGCCGGTATCCCGCAACTGCCGAGTGTCTATGATCCCTTCCACGGCGGGCGCGACGCGGCGCTCAAACGGCACAAGGTCGTGCTCGGCCTGATGGTCGAAGCGGAATTCATCACCCAGGACGAAGCCAACGCCGCCGCCGCCGAAATGGACGCCTACGGCTTTCCCCCCATCTACACCGACGTTATCCCGGCGCCGCACTTCGTCGTCTACGTGCGGCAGTGGGTTGAACAAGAACTCGGCCCGGACGCACTCTACAGAGGCAGCGGCCTGCGCATCTATACCACACTGGATCGGGACCTGCAACAGATCGCCGAAGAGGAAGTGCGCAACGGCGTCGCTGCCCTGGCCGAACGCAACGTCACCAACGGCGCGCTCGTTGCCGTCGAACCGGCCACCGGGCACATCCTGGCCATGGTCGGCAGCGCCGATTTCTACGACGAAACCAACGATGGGCAAGTCAACGTGACGCTGCGCTGCCGCCAGCCCGGTTCGGCCATCAAACCGCTGACGTACCTGGCCGCGTTCGAGAAAGGTTGGACACCCGCGACGATCATGTGGGACATCCCCACCACCTACACCGACACCGCCGGCAACGTCTACGAACCCGTCAACTACGATGGCAAATTCCGCGGCCCGGTGTCGACTCGCACCTCGCTGGCGAACTCGCTGAACATCCCCGCCGTTAAGGCGCTTGAATTCGTCACCGTCGACGGCTTGCTGGACATCGCCAGCCGTATGGGTGCGACCTCGATCGTCTCACCGCACCTCGAATGTCCCGACTATCCTTACGACACCCGCCCGTATTACGGCCTGGCGCTCACGCTCGGCGGCGGCGAAATGAAACCTCTCGATCTGACCGCCGCTTACGCCACCATGGCCAACGGCGGGTTGCATATGCCCCCCACGCCCATCCTCTGGGTCGAAACCACCAGAGGCGAGGTCCTGATCGACAACCGCGAGCCCAAAGGCAAACAAACCGTAGCGCCCGAACTGGCCTATCTCATCTCGCACATCCTCTCCGATACCAAGGCGCGCTGTCTCGTCTTCGCCTGCCCGAACAACCTGGAACTACCCGACCGGCCCGTAGCCGCGAAAACCGGCACGACCAACGACAACCGCGACGCCTGGACGGTGGGCTATACGCCCGACCTGGCGGCGGCGGTATGGATCGGCAACAATGACAATTCCGAGATGGCCGGTATCGTCGGATCCGCGGGCGCCGCACCGATATGGAATGCGTTTATGCGCCGCGCCCACGAGAACGTGCAGCCACACAGCTTTCCACGCCCGGCCGGCGTGATCGATCGTGAGATTTGCGCCTTCTCCGGGACGGAACCTTCGCCCTATTGCCCGGAAAAGCGCACCGAGATCTTTTCGTCGAACCTCCTGCCGCCCAGAGCCGATCAGGACTGGTTCCAGCAGATCGAAATCGATGGCAACAGCGGCCTGCGCGCCAACCAATTCTGCCGCGCCAACGTCTTCACCAAAGTGATGATCGTGCTGGATCAGATCCAGGACCCCGGCGGGCGAGCGTGGATGCAGCGCTGGGCAGCAGAACGCGGCATGGAGATCGCGCCCAACGAGTACTGCACCGCCGGAGAAAGCTCCCCCCAGGTGAGCATCACCTCACCCAAGAACGGTGAAGAGGTGCACGGCTGGGTTGAAATCCGTGGCACCGTCGACCTGACCGACTTCGACCGCTACGAGATCACCTTTGGTGTCGGCGGAGACCCGCAGGCCTGGGGTTGGGTCAGCGGGCCGCATGTAGCCGCAGTGCGTGAAGGGCTGCTCGGCGCGTGGCAAATTCCCATCGACATGACGCCCGGCACGTATACGCTGCGCATCGTCGCTTTCAACACCCGCGGCGCGCAGTTTGAGACCCGCGTGCAAGTCAACGTCGTGGGGCCGACAGCCACCCCCACGCCGGAGTTCACCCCCACCGGGACACCGACAGTGACACCAACGCCGACCGGGACGCCAACACTGACGCCAATTCCTTCGCCAACACCGTCGCCGACGATAACCCCGACACCTACCCAAACGCCCACGGTGGAACCATCGCCCGCGACGAATACGCCTACCCCGACGCCCACCCAAACGCCCACAGTGGCACCATCGCCGGCGACGGACACGCCCACACCGACGCCCACACCCGAAACGTCAACAGGGCCTTGAGCCGGTTGCGGTATTTTGGAAGGGATTTGTGTGGCGAGGCTCTCGCCCCCCCCTCTCCCCGGCTTTCAGGCCAAAGGTGCAACTGGCACAAACTCGGGGTAAGGAGAACGCCGTTCCAGGAAAATAACCCCGCCAGACTTTGGCGCTGGCGCAGGAGCTTTCCTCTGATGTGGCCTGGTTTAAATCCTGGAACTACCTAGGAACCTGTTAAGAACCTGTCCGAAAATTATCGCGGTTTTACGCTGTCGTCGGTATGGGCGGCTGAAATTGGCA
>JBNGDO010000018.1:0-24066 GCA_049975385.1 Anaerolineae bacterium
TTATCATGCTCGCTTCGAGGGGAACGTCAGTTCCCCGTTTCAAGCTGAATTGCGTTAAAAGACGCGGATCTGACGATCCGCTCGAAGCATAAATCCCGAAGCATAAATAAAGGAAGCGTGACAAGAATGATATGGGTGTGTTTCAAATGAGTTGAAAACCGTAGCCTAGCCCCTCGTGGGCGGTGGTTTTGGCGCTTAAAACGGCCACAAGGGCCTATGCTACAACTGAAATGAAACACACCCGAATGATAAAGCGCCGGTGCTTCGACGTGTTTTACGTGACCTTTTCGCCAGATGCGTATAATATAACCATCACCCACGCACAGCAATGGAGGCGACAGGATGCAGACGAAAGCTTTATTCACCATCTATCTCAAAGCGTTGGCCGAGACGAACCAGCACGGCGACGCCCGCGAGGAAAGCTTCTACCCCGCCCTGCGCGATCTGTTGCTGGCTGTAGCGCAAGCCGCCGGCTTGCCGCAGGTAGATGTCACCATGCTTCCCAAAGCCACCGACGCCGGCAATCCCGACTTCCGCCTGTGGAACGGGAGCGACCGCATCGTTGGTTACATCGAAGCCAAAAAGCCTACGGAAGAATACCTGGACCGGGTGGCGGAATCGGAGCAACTGCGCCGCTATCGCGACACGTTCCCCAATCTCATCCTGACCAATTTTCTGGAATTCCGCCTCTACCGCAACGGCGAGTT
Source organism: Anaerolineae bacterium (assembly GCA_049975385.1). Lineage (GTDB taxonomy): Bacteria > Chloroflexota > Anaerolineae > B4-G1 > SLSP01 > DSWT01. Next base: position 708 of record JBNGDO010000018.1, read on the forward strand.
GGTGGCGACGGCGTTGCTCGGCCGGCCTGCCGTCCTGACCCGCTTGCGCACCGCACCCCCGGTCGAAAAGCCGGAGGCGCTCGCGGCGTTGCTGCAACAGTTCCTCGATTTTTCCCTGCCGCCGGTCTTTACGGCGGAATCGCTGGCGGTGGAACTGGCGAAGCGCACGCGCTTTTTGCGTGACGTGACGGCGCAGCAGCTCGCCGCCGAACAAGACCGCCCCGGCGTGCTCACCGGTTTCTACGAGGCGTTCCAGCATTACCTCATCGGCAGCCTCACGCCGGAGGCTTTCGCCGATCTTTACGCGCAGACGATTGCCTACGGGCTGTTCGCCGCCCGCGTGCGCGCGCAAAATGGATTCAGCCGCCGCGCCGCCTTCCACAGCATCCCGCATACGATTGGCGTGCTGCGCGATCTGTTCCGCTTTATCTCGCTCGGCGATCTGCCGGAGCAATTGGCCTGGTGCGTGGACGACATCGCCGAGGTGCTGGCGGTGGCCGATGCCCCCGGCATCCTCGACCGCTATTACCATGAAGGTAAGGGCAGCGACCCGATCGTCCATTTTTACGAGACGTTCCTGGCGCAGTACGACCCCGCCGAACGCGAGCGGCGCGGCGTCTATTACACGCCCGAACCGGTGGTGGGCTACATCGTGCGCTCGCTGCACGGCTTGTTGCAGACCGAATTCGGCAAGGCCGAGGGGCTGGCCGCGCCCGACGTGACGCTGCTCGACCCCGCCGCCGGGACGATGACGTTCGTGGCGCGCGCGGCGCAGGAGGCGGTGGAAACGTTCACGGCGACCTACGGCGCGGGCGCGCGCAGCGAATTCATCCAACGGCACATCCTGCGCCACTTCTACGCGTTCGAGCTGATGATGGCGCCCTACGCCGTCGGCCACCTGAAAATGGCCTTCTTTCTGGACGAACTGGGCTACCGCCTGCAAGACGACGAGCGGATGCCCTTCTACCTCACCAACACGCTCGACGACCTCGAACTGGACCAGAGCCACCTGCCCGGCCTGGTCTCGTTGGCGGAGGAATCCCGCCTGGCCGGCGAGGTGAAGAAGCAGACGCCGGTGCTCGTCATCCTGGGGAATCCGCCGTATTCCGGCCATTCCAGCAACACCGGGGATTGGATCACGGGGCTGATCGACGATTACAAGCAGGTGGACGGCGCGCCGTTGGGCGAAAAGAACCCCAAATGGCTGCAAGACGATTACGTCAAGTTCCTGCGCTTTGCCCAATGGAAAATCGCCCAGGCCGGATGCGGCGTGGTGGGGATGATCACCAATCACGGCTATCTGGACAACCCCACCTTTCGCGGGATGCGCCAGAGCTTGATGCAGACGTTCGACGCGATTTACGTGCTCGACCTGCACGGCAACGCGCTCAAGCGCGAGACGACGCCCGGCGGCGGCAAGGATGAGAACGTCTTCGACATCCGCCAGGGCGTGGCGATTGCGTTCTTCGTGAAGCGTGGCCCCTCCTCCTCTCTGCTTGCGGAGAGGGGGCCGGGGGGTGAGGTTCACCACGCCGATTGTTACGGCCTGCGCCAGGAAAAGTACGACTGGCTCGACGACCACACCTTCGCCGGTACTCCGTGGGCCGAACTGACGCCGCAGACGCCGTTCTATCTCTTTACGCCGCACGACGCTACATCGGAGGCCGAGTACCGCCGGTATCCGTCTGTTCCTGAATTGTTCCCGGTCAATAGCGTGGGGATCGTGACAGCGCGGGACAAATTCGTCTTCGATTTCGACCTGGATGCGCTCAAACGCCGGATATGGACGTTGCGTGACACCGCGATGCCGGATGAGCTGGTTGCTGAGGCGTTTGGGTTGCGCGACAAAACCCATTGGACGGTGCCAGCAACCCGCGCGGCGCTGCGCCAGGATGCAGCCTGGGAAACGAAGTTCACGCGCTGCCTCTACCGCCCCTTCGATGCGCGTTGGCTCTTTTACCACCCGGCGCTCATCGAACGCAGCCGCGAGGAAGTGATGCGCCACATGCTGGCCGGGGAAAACCTGGCGCTGATTGTGATGAGACAGGTTGCGCTTAATGAGCCTTACAGTCACGTTTTGGCAACACAACATATTGTAGACAACCGAACCTTCATGAGTACGAAAGGCATTACACAGCAGATTCCTCTTTACCTCTATCCCGACCCCGACGCCGCGCAGCCAGACCTTTTCTCGGCGCTCGAACCTGCGGAACGGCGGCCCAACCTGCACCCCGCGCTGCTGCCCGCGCTTGCGGCGGCCTACGGGCGGGAACCGTCGCCGGAGGAGGTCTTCTATTACATCTACGCCATCCTCTACGCGCCCACCTACCGCGCGCGGTATGCCGCCTTCCTGCGCATGGACTTCCCGCGCGTGCCTTTCACGGCGGAGGCAGAGGTCTTCGCCGCGTTGAGCGCGCTCGGCCAACGGCTCGTGGACCTGCACCTGCTGCGCTCGCCGGAACTCGATCCGCCCACCTGCCGCTTCGAGGGCGCGGGAGATGGCGTCGTCGAGCGCGGCAAAACCGGCCTGCGCTACGATCCGGCCACGGAACGGGTCTACGTCAACGTGACGCAATCCTTCGGCCCGGTCCCGCCGGACGTGTGGGCGTACCAGGTGGGCGGCTATCAGGTCTGCGAGAAGTGGCTCAAAGACCGGCGCGAGCGGCGGCTGGCACTGGACGACATCCGCACCTATTGCCGCATCGTCACTGCGTTAGGCATCACGCTGACGCTGCAAGCGGAGATCGATGCGGTCTACGCGGGGATGGAGGCGGCGACGGTGTCCCTCTGATAGCGGTACGCCGGGCGGGCCTCAGCGGGTTCCGCGCCGCCCGGAAACGGCTTCCAACGCTTTGAGCCATGTTGCGCCGTCGGCGGCGGTCATCTCTTCCTGAAACCGGTAATCGTGCTTGCGGATGAACTCGCGTAGGTGTTCCAGGAGGGGCGACAAGGCGGTTTCTTGCCGGCGTACTACCGCTTCCGCCTGTGCCGGTTGCGTCACGAGCTTCAATGTCTGACGAAAGTGAGGGAGACACAGTCCCTCAGAGTCTACGAAACCGGCCTGTATTTCCGGGTCCTCCCATTGCGCCAACAGTTCGTGGATAGACGCGCTTTCGGCCTCGTCGCGGGTCTGGCAGGCCAGGCATGGACGTTGCGGGGCCAGGTTTTCCGCAAGAGCAACTGCATCCGGCTGTCCGCCGCCTAATCCTAATGCTATCCTCAACCGTTGAAAGAGGTTCGGCGGTGGAGCCTGCAGTTTGAAACCTTGCAAGGCTTTGAGCCATTCGGCTAACACGTCGGCGCTCAAAATCGCCATGTCCAGCCCCGCGCCGTGACAGTCGCGCAGTTGCCAGGCGTGCAGGTTGCAGAATCCACGCGCCAGCTTCGCTTCGGCGCGGACTTGATAATCGTTGGCATTTGCGTAGACCAATCCGGACAGATAGCGCGCTACGGCCTTTTCGCCCAGGCGGCAGATGGCGCACCCCGTCTCTTGCAGGGCGTCACGCAGTTCGTAGTATCCTATGTGCTTGCTCATAAGCGTGCCTCTTTTAACAATAAGCCTCTACCCAACAACGTGCGTCGTGAGTAGAGGCTATCCTCTCAGCGACAGTGGGCCAACGCCCGGTGAGCCTCATCGCTTGTCGTTAGTGCTATTGTAGCCACATCCGGTCAGGGAGCAAACGCTTGTACTTGCCCTGATGCAAAAAACGAAGTAGGATAGGCGTATGGTCACATCAGACGAACTGGCGACGTTGTTCAAAGTCTTGAGCCATCCCAAGCGGCTGGCGATTCTCCACTTGCTGGAGGGCCGCGAGCTGTGTGTGTGTGATATTGAAGAGGCTTTGGATTTGCGCCAGGCGTATGTCTCCCAACAATTGACGCTGCTGCGTGAGGCGGGGTTGGTCTGTTTTCGTAAAGAGGGTTGGAACGTGCGCTATCGCATCGCCCGTCCAGAAGTCTACACTTTGCTGGAAATGGCCGAAGCTGTCCATAACACGCTGGGAGAATGTGCGTGGGTTGTACCCGAAGACGAAACAACCGTTTGCTGATGAACGATCTGCTAAACTCAGTCTTTATCTTCGGCGCCGTCTTGGGCGCATGGTAGAATAGGCGATAATGAAGGAATCTGGAATGATACGAGGCGGGTTGGCTGTAGTGCTCTGCGTTATATTGATGACTTGTGGCTCTCCACGTGCACAAGCGGACGTCGCGCCTGTGGATACAGTTGTTCCCATCACACCAACAGCCATTACGACGGACGTGAGCGCCACGGAGAGCGTTGAGAAGAGCGCCGACGGGTATGTGACCCGGCGTGGATGAACGAAATCGGCACGACGCTGCTCATCTTCGCGGCGGCCTTTGGCGCGGCGCTGCTGGTGCTGGTCGTACATCGCAAAGTGCTGCCGCGCTTTGGCATTGTCATCGGGACGGAGAACCTCGAGTGATGCTCGCCCTTTTTTGTATATTTGCACAAACCCTGCATCATTTCTTCATCATTTCTTCACAAACCCTGGGTATACTATAGACATATAAACGAGGCAGAATGCCTCACCCATAGGAGGTTTGAGATGTTGAAGAAAAGTTTGGCAATCGTAGTGTTGGTCGCAAGCGTTTTGTTGGCGCTCCCGCTGGTCGCCGGCGCGCAGGAGGGAGAACCTCCGGCGGAAGCACCCTTCTTCCAGGGCGGGCGCGGACAGCGCGGCGGCCATGGTTGGATGGGCGGCGAGATTTCGCTGGTCGAAGCGGCGGCTGAGGCCACCGGGTTGGCTGTAGAGGACGTGGTTGCGGCGTTGCAGGGCGGCCAGAGCTTCGCCGACATCGCTTCTGGCGCGGGCGTGAGCCTGCAAGCCATCGTCGATGTGGCGGTTGCCCAGCGCACCGCTGCGTTGGAAGAGGCGGTCGCAGAGGGCCGCTTCACGCAGGAACAGGCCGATACGATGCTGGCCTCAATGGCGGAGCATCTGCTCGAACAGTTGAATGCGGAATGGACAGCCGGTGGTATGGGTGGTCGTTCCAGCGGTCAGGGGATGTCCCGTGGCCGCGGTGGGATGCGCGGGGGAAATCGTATGAATTACAATCCCGAAACCTGTCCGCAGTTGTAATTGACGATAATAATAACCAGACCGGGGTGAGTAAGCTCACCCCGGTCTTTGCGTATCCCTATTCTGTCCTTGATTCGTAGGCGCGGAGCAAAACCGGAATGCCGATCAGGGCCGCTGGCGCAAACAGCGCCAGGATAATCATCAGCCCCATGCCGAGGGCTGCAACGATGAATCCGATGGGCGAAGTGACGGTTCCAATCGCTGTGCCGCTGATGGACATAACGGTATTGAGGTTCCACAAACTGTGGAACAAAATGGCGGTACCATAGGCGAGTGGCAGTATCCAACGGCGTTTGCGCCAGAAGAACCCCCATCCCAAACCTATGATGCCGCTGGTCAACATGTGCATCGCAGCAGCGAGTGCCCGCGCCCCCATACCGCCTAACCAGCCCCATACCTCGCCCAGGCTGCTTGCGCCGTTGGTGATGCTTTCGACGATAGCGAAGCCAAGTCCGCAAGTTGCCCCCCAGATGAATGCCTGCGTCAAGCCAGGACGGTGCCAGAATCCCATCACACCCATTACAAGCGTTTTCCCAATTTCTTCGACGACCGGCGCAATGATGACAAACACTAGGAAGAGCATGACGAGTACGACGGGAGAAGCGATGGCTTCCATCATTTGTTCCGTATTTGTTGGCGGCATCAGCCTCCATTGTTCTACCATTGCGCCCATACGGTTGATTTCTGCTATGCCGCCCGGTAGCATCAGTGTCACGAGCGCCACTACGATAGCGCTAATCGCGAAACCGATAATTTCGACCGGGAGGGCCATCACGATGGAAGTTGCGCCGCCGCTTAGTGCGGCAATCAATTCCCGAAAGGTCAACGCGCGGTAGCGCCCAGCGGTTAGTATAGTCAAAGCCAACACCAAAAATGCCGGTAGTGCGGCCAATCCCAGGTGGAACGGGGCAAAGATGGGACGCTGTTGCCACTCCTCAGGTGTTAGAAAAGCGACTCCCACGAGGATGATGATCAAGAGCAGGCATACGGCCCATCCCCAGCGGGTGTAAATCTGGGGTGAGGGCAGGCGTTGCCACCCCGACCATCCCGCCCATAATAGCCCTAAGCCAAGTAAAAAACCGACAAAACTCAGGCTCATCAGGATCAGCGCCAGCGTATCGTCAGCCGCTTGCGGCAGGACAAAAATCAATACTGCACCCAGGATGCTCCCGACAGTAATGACGGCACCGGTTACAGCGGTGATGAACCACAGCGCTTGGGGGAGTGGTTTTTTCATAGATTTTGCCTGTTAACCATTGTGCTTGTAGATATAACGGATGGAGCTCTCGCCCCATCCGTTGCATTTATTGCCTTTGTCGATCTATTTTTCGACGATTTGCACGCTTTGGAGTACGTCCGGTTGGGGGGCGGTGGGATCGCCTGGCATAACGCGCACTAACTTGTCCAAGACATCCATGCCTTCTACAACGCGCCCGATTTGCGAGAATTGTCCGGCAAGTTGCGCGGCATCCGTGCCTAAGGTGATGAAGAATTGTCCGTTGGGGAGCGCGCCAACTATCCCGGCTTCACTGAAGGCGCTTTGCTTTTCGCCGTCACAATAGTAGCCGGGATAGCCGTAGTTAGTGTTACTTGGGTCGCCGGTGAGCGCGACAAAATCGTCGACCACGTAGAGGAAATCGGAGCCATCATACCACTGCTGCTGCGCCAGGAAGACGAAGTTGTTGACGTGCGTCGGTGCGAGTGCTCCTGAAAGTTCAAGCACGATATCGCCCTGGGTGGTCTTCAGGGTCGCCTGATACGTTTGCGTTTCGGTCACGGTCACTTCCGGCAGTGTATCGAAGAAGGCGAATTCACCCCGCATCGTCTTCGCCACGGCAAGGTAGTAGATCAGGTCGTTGTACGAAGAAATCTCCGGCTTGAAGTAGACGTCGCCAATGCCGATGATGAAAGTGGGCGTGGCAAAAGGTAGTTCCAGAGTGCTAAATTCGTTGAAGTCCTCGTCAACGTTTTCCCTGTAAGTTCCGTTTTCCAGGTCGCTGGTGAAGCGTTCGACATCCAGACCCAGTTCTTGTGCGAACGTGGCGAATTCTGCCAGCGCTTCTTCAGGCGAAAGCGCGATCCACTCACTGGTTGCCTCTCCGTTCTGTTGCGCGATGTATCCCTGGATGGCATGATCGAAGAGCAGTGAGTACATTTCCCAGAATTTACCTTGCGCACCCGCTGCCTCGGCGGCTTCTCCAGCCAGGTAGGCCTTGTCGTGCAGGCTTTCCAGTGGCAGATGGCGGAAGACCAGGCGAATACCGGGCATGGCTTCGACGATAGAATCGATGGAGGGGCTTGCGCCGGCGCAGGCCGGGCACTGGAAGTCGGAGTACTTGACGATTGTCAATTCAGCATCTTCGGCACTTGCGCCTTTACTCCAATCGTCATCCGTAACGGTGATGGGGAGCCCTGAGTTAGGAAGTTCGGGTAAAGGGACGATCTCGCAGTAGCCTTCCTCGGGCACCGACGTGGCAGAGGCGGCTGTCGGCGCGGTTGTGGGCATTGGCGTCGCCGTTGGCGCTGCCGTGGGTGTAGGTTCAGCCGTTGGTGTTGCCCCACAAGCGCTTAAAACAAGAACGGCCAACAGAGTGGCCGACACAATCCATTTCATTTTTCCCATTGTATATTCTCCTAATAGTCTGTCAGTCTTTAGTCTGGTAGTCTGTACGGGCAGACGCCGCAAGGCAGACTACCCTAACCCTCCCGAATTTAGTAGATATTATACCACTAAATTGTGGCATCATCACGAACCATTTCTGGGGGGCAAGAGGCAGGTGCAACCGCAATTCCCGTAGCGCGTTCTTTTGAATACTCTGTGTGTGGATTCGCGGTTGTTTTGCAGGAGGCGTATCAGTGTCGGTTAGCGTTGGGTGGCCAGAATGGGGGGCGTTCCATGCGCCACAAGCCGTAAAGTCCGATGATCACGGTGAACGCACCCATCAGATAGCCTTCCCATACCGTCGCGCGGGTGATGAAGATGGCGACTAATCCTGCAATAAAGGCGACCACATACAGCACCAACACGGCTTCACGTCGCGTCAGGCCCGCGTAGGTGAGGCGGTGCGAGGTGTGATCGACGCCCGGGGTCGTCAACGGATTCAGACGCCGCTTGAGGCGCGAAATCGTGACCAGCGTGGTGTCGAAGATCGGCACGGCTAACACCAGGAGGGGGATCATCCAGGTGACGATGGGGGTGTTTTGGGGAAAGTCAACCTTGATGCCGATAGCCGCCAGCACAAAGCCCAGGAAGAGCGTGCCGGAATCGCCCATAAAGATCGTCGCGGGGTTCCAGTTGTAGATGAGAAAGCCAACGCACGCCGCCATCACTGCTACTGCCAGCGCGCCGACCAGATATTGCCCGGTGAAGGAGCACATCAGCGCGAAGTGCGCGGCGGCAATCGCCGCGATTCCACCCGATAGCCCATCCATGTTGTCCAACAGGTTGATGGCGTTGGTGATCCCCACCACCCACAGCGCGGTCGCTGCCAGGTTGAGCAGGGGATGCGGCAAGAACCTGATCGAAACACCGGAGATGATCAAGAGGCCCAGCGCAATGAATTGTCCGACCAGCTTGATGCCGGCGTGCAGCGAAAAGCGATCATCCCAGAAGCCCATAAACGACATCAGCGTCGCGCCAATAAGGATGCCTGCCAATTGGCTCACGTTGTATCGTTCCCCTAACAACAGGGTAACGATCAATGTGCTCAGGAAAATGGCGACACCCCCCAGACGTGGCGTAGGGATCGTGTGGACCTTGCGGGTGGGGTCGGGTTGGTCGATCATGTTGAGGCGCAGGCCCAGTTTGCGCGCCAACGGCGTTCCGACCACAGCGAGGAGCAAAACTCCAGCAAAAACGACGATGTAGGTACTCATCGTAGAACTTTAGGGCTGCTCTGGTGTCTCTGCCGGTGTGAATTGAGCCTGCAATTGGGCGATAAGCTGCTCTATGGTTTCTTTTTGCGCTTCGGGTGCAGCCTGTAGCGATAGATTTGCAGTTTGTAGAGCGGTTTCTAACTGCCCCAGGTTGGCGTAAGCGATAGCCTGTACGCGATAGATGTCCCACAACTCGCTCGACGTGGAACATTTCTCCGCGGCTTCTTCCAGCGTGACGGCAGCGTCGGCCCACAGGTTTTGTTGCGCCTGCAATGTGCCGAGCACGCGCCACACCGTACAGTTGTTGCGGATTTCCAGGGACTTCTCGTAAGCTGTAGTTGCGCCCGCAAGGTCACCCTCCGAAGAGCGGATGTCACCGAGTAGCATCCACGTTTGCTCGAATTCGTCGTCGACTGTCAACGACTTGGAGATCGTCTGCTGGAACTTCGGTTTATCGCCCATGTCGATAGCGTAAAGCTGTGCCAGTTCGTTCCAGATGATGGGATTGTTAGGGCTGAGCGTCAATGCGATTTTGTAGTGTTCCTCAGATTGTTGCAGCAGGGTATTGTACTGGTTGGCTAACGCCGCCTGCTCGGCGGAAGTTAATCCCTCGGCGTTCATGTCAGAAGCGACGCGCGCCGCCCACGACTTGTAGAAACGTGCCAGGTTTGCGCTGTGATCGGTGTTGAGGGGATTGATCTTGCGCGCGTGAAGGAGAACCTCCTCCGTCTTGTGGAAAATCAACTCTCGTTGTTCTGGATCTGTCTCTGCCGGAAGACCTTGTGCCAGTTCCAGATAAGTTTTGCCCAGGAACAGATTGTAGTAATCTTCACGTGGGGCGTACTCAAGCGCCTTTTCATAGTGGGCGATGCCAATTTGTTTCTCGTTGGCGGTTTTGCTACCGGCAAACACCCCGCCCTGTTTGTAGATGATGTCTGCGCGTATCAGATTATATCCGGCAGGGACGATGAGCACGGTTATACACAGTGCCAGTAGCACGACAAGAATCAGGGGGCTCCAGATCTCCCCCAATTTACGCGGGAGTGGTTCTTCCCAGAGTAACACCAGCCCTGATAACGCCATTACGGTGAAGATCAGCCAATAATAACGCACCATAAGTGTGGCCAACTGGTCGGCGATGCCGACGACGCCGCGGATCAAGCTGTCTAATGATGATTGATCGACGCCTGTAGCGGTCAAGTTCGCTTGATGCGTCGCCAGCATGCTTCCAAACATGAGCAGGCCTATCAACGAAATGGTGGCGTAAACGGCAACCGCTGTGCCCCAGCGCGTGCCCCGTTCTTCCTCGAAAAGCCCCTCCCGGTCGAACTCGCTTAGCCCTACTATGCCAAATAGCACCCACGTAAAGATGAAGATCATCAATGCGCCGTAGGCTTTAGTTTTCTCTGGATGGTATTTCATCGTCAGTGAATTGGCAAAAATTTCACCAGCGCTGGTCAGCCGTTCCGGATTATTGATGAAGTCGAAGGCCAGCGTTCCTAGCAGGAACGTCGCTACGAAGCTCAACGCCAACACCGCTGCAAGCCAGGCGGGTAGCCCCGTCTGTCTACGGCGTGCCCGCGAAGTGCGCTTCCGTCGCTTGGTCCGCGCCGTGGATGCTGGGTGCTGTGCTGTTTCACCCGTCGCCGTGATCATACCCGGCACCCATTCCAGGCCAAGCACGACGAGCAGCCCTGCATACGCCCAAAACGTGGTGCGGGTCGCGGCAATGGCGATCCCGAAATTGATTTCCACAAAATGCGCAAACACGCCAGCCAGCAGGCCGATGATGAGCAGTGTGTGCGGATGCAACTGATTTTGGATTGTAGATTTTGGATTTTCGATCTCAGACGTAACGGCAGTGGTGCGCGCGGCGAACTGCGAGCGGAAAGCCTCCACCGTCACGTAGACCATCGTCCCTACCAAAACACCCAGCGGAATTGCCACAGCGAAGAGGTATGCGCCTTCCAATTGCCGCGCGATGATGAAGAAGATGATGGCAAAGACCGTCATTGCTCCGATGTAGAGCCAAAATTGCCCGCGGGTTTTGAGCAATCCAAGCCATCTCATGCCCCAGTAGAAGAAGCTCACGAAAGTGAACAGGTACACTGCCAGCCCTAAGACCCCGGTAATGATGATGGAGTCCAGCGTCTCGTTGTGCGAGCGATCCGGCGAGGCTGTGCGCGACTCGTAATGCCCCAACTCGGGTGGGTAGAAGGAGTTATAGGCTACGTACATCGATTCCGGGCCGTAGCCGACGAGCAGGCGAATGGCGTTGAAGCGGTCTTCGCTGCCGTCAGGGAATTCGATCGGCGCGTGCGGCGTGATCAACTCGACTGCGCCTTGCCAGATCAACCCACGGACCTTCCCCGTGCCACTTTGCAATTCGGTAATCGTGGTCAAACGGCGTAACTCTGGAATCTTGCGGACCTGGGTTTGCAAGGTTCCGGGAATGTTGATCAGGAGCAGTCCCAATGCCGCCGCCAGCCCCACGGTTCCCCATCCGATCCACAGCCAGCGCCAGCCTTTGCGCTCGACGACGCAGTAGAGCCACGCGCCGCCGAAGGTCAGCACGGCCAACCCACCGCCCACATAGGTGCCCACCTTGCCTTTAAGCACCAACACGCCCAGCGCGGCCAAACCCCCGGCGACGACGAGCAGCCCCAAACCAAAACCAGCACCTTTTAAAATGTCCATCCAGGCTTTAGACAGTTCTTGGTTCTCGATTAGTGCGCGGCGTTGCAGCATAATCAGCGCTAGATACGGTAAGAGCACCGCAGCCGCCACGATACCGAGCCAGGGACCGCGGCTTTGTGAGTACCAGATCGTGAGTAATTGCACGGCGATGATGAAAATGTAGCCTGATGCGCGCAGGATGTCGCTTATCCGCGCCTCCTCACGGCTCAGAATGTCGTTGAAACTTTGGATGATGCGCGTCGCCGTCAATGGCACGATCATAATGAGGTAGGCGGCTACGAAAATTGCGTTGCCCATATTCGATGCGACGCGTGTTTTTACGTCCCCCGCCCAGGGCAGCGGATCCAGGCCGCTGTGTTGGATGATGCCATACAGTGAAACCGGCAGGCTGTTGAGAATGAGCACCGTGACCAGCCGCGCCAGTTGCGCGCGCGTGCGCAAACTGGTGATAAGAGCGAAGAAAAGTACCAGATAACCGAACAGGGTATATGTCCCTTGCAGGCGCTGGTAAGAGCCAACAAAACTGGTGTATGGGACCAACGAGAAAGCGGAACTGATCAGGTAAATACCCATTGTTGCTACAGCCGGCAAAACCATCGGCGTGCGCCAGGAAAAGCGCAACTGTGCACCATTGCGCATAATCTCCTCGAACAAGCGCACCAGCCACAGTATAGCCATTACGGTCGCCAGGATACGCAGCGTCGTCAACTTATCGGGCTCAAAAACCCTGCTGGAATAGACGTTAAAGAATACGGGCGTAATCGTGACGCCCAACAGCCAACCGGCTTCTAGTGCGCGGTCGCAAAAGGCACTGAAACGAGAAGATGGTGTGGATGTGCTATGCGTCGTTAAACTATGCATCGCGATGCTCCTTGAATCATTCGATAGTGTGGTGTGACCCCTCTTCCGTCGCCCGTGACCAAAAATGTTGTCTATTCACACAATAATGCCAGGATAAATTACAGGACACGGAATCGACAACCATCATACACCACTCAGGAGAAACGGCAAGTCATTTGACGCTTTTGCTGTTTCTCTTTATACTACCGTTACAAATTGACCCGTGATTCTGACCGCTAGATGCAGGACATTATGAAGACACTTGTGGAAATTCGTCATCAGTTAGCTACTGGAAACTTTGAATTCAGTCGCCATGCCTTTCATCGTGCAGTCGAACGCAATATCAGTGAGATTGAGATCCGGCAAGCTGGTGCGGAGGCCGCTATCATTGAGGATTATCCGCACGACAAATACTCCCCGAGTTGTTTGCTGTTAGGTTTCACACTAGCAGGACGCCCTCTTCATATCCAGGTGTCGTATGCAGATACAGATCTGGTGAAAATCATCACCATTTATCAGCCCCATGAAGCAGAGTGGTATAATGGGTACACACGTAGGAGGTAGCCATGTTTCGATGTCATATTTGTGGCTCTACGCAGGCCCACGCAGATTTTGTCGATGAGGTTTTTTTGATCCGGGGCAAGCGAATCTTGGTTGAACATATTCCGGTTATGCGCTGTGCCAGGTGTGGCGAAACCACATTTAGCCGTGAAACGACCGAACAAGTACGCCGCATGATCCAGAGTGCGCCACAGCCTATCAGAACCGTGCCCCTAGAGGTGTTTACTTTTGCGTAAAGGGCACGATTATGTGACGATGAGCACTGTAATATCGTTCACATTTGTCCCCGTTGGACCGGTGCGAAGCAACGCGCCCACGGCGTCGAGCAGCGGATAAGCGTTGTTATCCGCCAAAGTCGCAACAGGATTCCAACCGGATGCCCGTGCGATTTCGGCGGTACGCCCATCCACAATCGCGCCGGCAGCATCAGTGGGGCCGTCCGTCCCGTCGGTTGCTAGAGCGAGCAGGCCCACGCCTGGCAAGCCCTCCAATGCCAGGGCTGTCGCCAGCGCCAGCTCCTGATTGCGCCCGCCTTTTCCTTTCCCACGCACGGTCACTGTCGTTTCGCCACCCCACACGAGACATGCCGGGCGCTTCACGGGATCGCCGTGGGCGAGGATGCTCCTCGCCAGCGCCGCTGTGACTTTGGCCACCTCGCGGGCCTCACCCTCCATAAACGTCGTGAGCAGCAGCGTGTTGTACCCCAGGTTCTCCGCCTCGGCGATGGCTGCCTGTGCTGCCTGCCGGTTGGAGCCGACGATGACATTGGCGACGTTGGCGAAGATGGGATCCCCGGGCTTGGGGGTTTCCGCGATGCGCCCGGTCGCTCCCTCTTCGAGATGCGCTGACACTGATGGTGGCATCTGCTCTACAAGATCATGCCGTGCCAGGACGGCCTGGGCGTCGGCGTAAGTCGTTGGATCGGGTACGGTGGGGCCGGAGGCAATGACGTCCAATGGATCACCGACCACGTCGGAAAGGATCAATGCGACGACGGGCGCGGGTTGGGCGAACCGGGCCAACTGCCCACCACTGAGGCGCGAAAGGTGCTTGCGTACCGCATTAATCTCGCCGATGGCGGCCCCTGCGCGCAGGAGATGCTCTGTGACGATTTGCAAGTCTTTCAGCGAGACGCCATTCACGGGCGAGGGCAGCAGCGCCGATGCGCCCCCTGATAGGAGCAGCAGGACACGCTCGCGCGTAGTGGTTGTGGCCAGCACAGCGCTGACAGCGTTTGCCCCAGCCAGGCCGGCTTCATTCGGAACAGGATGTCCTGCTTCGATGATGCGCAACGTCCCAGGTAAAGTGTGCTGTGCGGCATGCCCGTCCTTCGTCACCACAATGCCGGTGAGTGGTGCATCGCCTATCGCATCAACCGCCGCCTGCGCCATCGGGACAGCGGCTTTTCCCACGGCGATAAGCACGATCCGCGTGACCTTGTCGAAATTCCAGGCGTGTTCCGCGACGTGGAGGACGTTGCCCGTGCGAGTGAGGTAGCGCTGCACGGCAGGGTAAGGATCGACGGCGCGCAATGCCGCTGTTTGAATGAGGCTGAGATGGTCGCTAAGCGTCGTCATTACGGATGCAGGCTGTTCAGTGCATACGAAGCCGCTTCTTCCGGCGTCTCGACTTCGGCGTTGAGGATGGCCTTCAGTCCGGCTTGTAATGCACGGCGCACCGGCGTGTCGATATTCGACGGCAGACTCGGTACAGCGCCATCTAGCAACTGTTTGAGAAATGCTGTGTCTTCTGGCAACAGATTCCACAATTCGATGGCATGGAAGCGGGCCGGGAGCATATGTGTAGCACGGGTCAAATCGGCGGTCTGCTCTGGCGTCGTCAGCCATTCCAGCAACTTTAGCGCCGCCTTCTGGCGATAGGGGTCCTGGCTTACCACTGCCATTGACCACACATGGCCGATGGTAATGGGATTTCCGCCGGGCGTAGGGATCCAACCCGGCGCTGTGCCCTCGACCGGTGCGACCCAAAATAATCCAGCAGGGACGACACTCATGCGGCCGCTCCCTTCTTGGTAGAGTTCCCAACACGCCGTGGCATCTGCCAGACCTGAAATGCGCTCGACATCGATCAGGTTGTTAGCCATCATTTCGGCCACAAAGCGATAGAGTTGTTCCAGCGCCGCGCGATCGAGCTTGGGTTTGCCGTTCTCATCGCTGGTTGTGCCGCCCGCGCCGACGTAGGCGGCCAACACACTATCGCTTGCCAGCCCATCCTCCGGCGCAGCCGGGAAAAGCAGCGAATAGTTGCCGGTCAACACACTGGTCCACGAGAGCGGGGGGGTCGCCGCGATGTTCTGGCGGTAAGCTGTTTGTTCGGCCTGGATGACGAAAGGCACGCCGTAGGTGGCGGTGATGGCCGGATCGGCAATACGCACAAAGGGGAAGAAATCCGCTGTTTGCACCAGCGTTGCATCGAGTGGTTGCAGATAGCCGGCATCTGCTGCTGCGCGGAGGTCGTCTTCGTTCAAGATGATGACGTCTGGCAGAACGGAGGGTGCAGCGATATAGGCCGTACTCAGCAGATTGTACAATCCCCCAGTGCCCGTCGCCTTTTTGACGATGATCTGCACCTGGATATCTGGCTGGATTAGCGCAAATGCCGCAAATTGCTCGTGGAATACGGCGGCGCCTGTTGCATCTTCGTAAGGACTGAGAAAATCGGGCACCCAGAGTGTCAAAGTGGCGACACTCGGTAAAGGCGTCGCTGTCGGCGTGGGGGTTGGTTCCGGTGTGGATGTGGGGAAGTTTGTCGGCGTCGGTGTCTGGGACAGTTCCGCTGTGGGCAGCCAGGCGCAGCCACTACACGCGATGGCAAGCATAATCCCCAACAAACCTAAACGTAGAATTTTCACACAGTGCCTCCTAAAATTAGTCGAAAGTCGCTGGTCATAAGTCCAAAGTCGGGGCGCGTTTAGTGGACTTTGTAACTTGGCAGCGAAACGCTCTTTTAAGTTAAAAATACGTTAGAATCCGTTCAGTCCGTTGACGTATTACCGGTGTATGCCTGCACGGAGGTGTAAATCAGCCGCTTCTGGAAGTCCGGTGTCACGTAGGCGTAGTAATCCTGGTAGTTGCGCAGCTTGGCTGGCGTGCGTAACATCCACATAGCGACAACGGGACACCAGGGCCATTGTTCCGCCGCCCAGGTGTAGGCATCCAGCGTATATTGGATGCGCTGCCCCGGCTTAACGGCCCAAGTCCAGCGTGGATGGTCGTTCCAGCCGGCCTCCGTCACGTAGATGGGCTTGCCGGCATCCCCGTTCGCATCCATAATCTCCCGCAGCAATTCCACGCGCCGGAAGTTGATGATCTGAGGATCGGGCGGCGTCTCCGGCGCAAAGCCTAGCCCGTAAGCGTGGGCCGATAGTGCGTCGAAGTAGGCCCCTCCGCCAGCGGTGTACATCGCTTCAAGGTAGAGCAGATCATTCAATCCGGCGGGACTGCCCGGTGGTTCCAGTGTCGGAGCCAGCGCACCGCCCAGCACGACCACGTCAGGATTGGCGGCGTGCGCGGCAGGATAAACGATGCGCAGCAAGTCCACGTAAGCCGCCGGATCGACCGGGCGGTATCCCCACTCGAAGCTCAGGTTTGGCTCGTTCCAGACGATGATGTGCTGTACATCGTCCTTATACCGCGCTGCAAAGACGGCGACGAAGTTGGCGAAGTCGACATAGCTGCCGGCGTCGAGATAGGTGTCCGTCGTTTCCTGTTCCTTCGAATCGGGGCGCGCCCATGCTGGCGTCATTCCCAGACGCGCGATCACCGTCAGCCCCCGGTTGCGTGCGTGCCGGACGACCATATCGGTGTGGGTCCAGTCGTAGTGCCCACGTTCCGGTTCGTAATAGGCCCAAGGGAAGTATTCGACGATCCACGGCGCACCCATTTCGCGCACCAGGGCCAGCGAACGTTGGATTTTCCACTCTTCCACTTCGTCCGTCAGCCGCGTATGGAGGCCTACCTTAGGGTTGGATGTTTGCACCTGCTGTTGATCTGGCATTATCACCAACACGCCCGGTGGGCGTATGCCCCATAGGATGACGAGTAGCAATGCAACCCACGGCCACCCTGCCCTAATCCCGCTGCGCATGCGGATGGCAATTTCCCGGCTCACATATCGTATTTTTTCCGTGCCCATTATTGACTGACCCGAACATGGATTGCTGTAGAACTTACTTGTTATCAAAGCTTATAAGGCAGTAAGGCTCAATGTCCTGGTCAGTAATCCATTATACCTCATTCAGTGGAGTTCAACAGAACGCAGGGATTTTTCTCTTAACAGCACAGTTGTCGGCTGACGGGTGACGTTTATAATGGAAGCTATGGACACGGGCAATGTGTTGGATCAACCGGAACGATTCGTGCAACGTTTGGTGGCGTGGCTGGTGAAGGGGCCGTTGCCGGGTGTGGAGGCACAGCGGAAGATGTCTTCAGCAGAGCGCCGTTGGACACCCGACGCGGAAGAGATACCCACGTTGCGACAGTCGGCGGTGTTGGCGTTGCTGCATCCTTCCCCGGCAGGACTGGCAGTGCTGTACACGTTGCGCCCCTCGCGATTAGCACATCACGCGGGCCAGGTCAGTTTTCCAGGCGGTGGTAGGGAGATTGGCGATCTCTCTCTGGCACACACGGCCTTGCGCGAGACTGCCGAGGAATTGGGAATAGCGACTACGGATATCCGAATTCTTGGCTCGTTGACGACGTTGTTTATCGAGTCGAGCCGGAACCTGGTTCACCCATTTGTCGGCTGGATTCCGGTGTTGCCGCCGCTATGCCCAGATGCTCGTGAAGTGGCGGAAGTCCTCTCGGTGACACTTCAAACGTTGTGGGATCCCGCGACCGTGATGACGTGCGTGCGCGAAGTGAGAGAGCAGCCCCGTACCTTCCCAAGCTTCTACATTCCCCCGCACTACATTTGGGGCGCGACTGCGATGATGACCAGCGAGTTATTGGCTATCGCAGCACAGGTTCTTCGCGAGGATTCCTTCTAGGATTGGTTCGCACCACTCGCCCGATCAGGTCGTACTCCAGGGCGTCAGTGATCTTGACCGTGACCAGCCGGTTGGGACGCAGTTCCTCAGGGATCAGGACGACACCATCGATTTCCGGTGCGTCGCGGTAGGAACGGCCTACAGTCACGCCATCGCCAGTGCCCTCAAGCAATACCTCCAGACGTTTCCCAACGAAGGTCGAATTCTTGCGACGTGAGATGCTTTGTTGGGTCAACATCAGCGCCTCTCGGCGCTCCTCTTTGACCTCCAGCGGGACGTCATCCGGGAATTGAGCGGCAGCCGTGCCGTTCTCGTGCGAGTAGGTGAAGACGCCGACACGGTCGAAGTGCGTTGCATTGACGAAGTCTAGCAGCGTGAGGAACTGACGCTCGGTCTCACCGGGAAACCCCACGATAAAGGTGGTGCGCAGGGCGATGTCGGGGATGGCGGCGCGCAGGTCTTCCACGAGACGCCGCACGCTGTCGATATCGGCCGGGCGGCGCATCCGCCGCAAAACATCGGGGTGCGCGTGTTGCAGCGGAATGTCGATGTAGGGGAGCACCTGCGGTGACTGCGCGATCACGTCAATCAGCCGGGAGGTGACGAAACCGGGGAACGCATAGAGCAGGCGCAGCCAGGGCACATCGGGGATTTCGACCAGCATCTGCTCCAAAAGCTGCGCCAGACCGTCCTGCAGCCCCATATCGCGCCCGTAATAGGTCACGTCCTGGGCAATCAGGTTAATCTCCAGTATACCAAGTGCCTGCAATTGCCGCGCATCATCGAGCAGTGCCCTGATGGAGCGGCTGACGGTCGTTCCCTTAATGGTCGGAATCGCGCAGAAAGCGCACTTCCGGCTGCACCCATCGGAGACTTTGAGGTATGCCGACGGCCCGGAGATGACGAACCCTGGTGTGCCTGCTGCCTCCGGCAGAGTGACAAAGGTGTTGGCGACGCGCTTGAAGGGCTGTCTTGTGCGCGGCAAACTACTTGTGGTTTCGTTGAGTAATTGATCGGCCACAGTCACGATATCGTTCCAGGTGCGCGTACCGAGCACGGCATCCAGTTGGGGGATGGCATCCAGCAGAACATCGGGTTCGCGTTGAGCCCAACAACCTGCCGCGACGAGGCGTTGATTGGGACGCAGGCCAGCAACTAATACCTGCATTGTCTCCAATGATTCCTGGCGCGCAGCCTCAATGAAACCGCAGGTGTTCACGATGAGGATATCGGCATTTTCAGCATCGAGGGTGGGAGTGTAACCGGCGCGTTGCAGCAAAACGGCCATATTGCTGGAATCAACTGTGTTCTTGGGGCAGCCCAGGGATGCGATATAAAAACGAAAGGGGCGCTCGCCGCCCCTTTCGGTGTCTTTGTCAGAATGTGGCGGCATTAGTTCTCCAATGGAACCTCGCCAACCGGGTTCCACGCGCGGCGCACGACTTCACCCGGCCCACCGAGTGTTCCCCAATCCGTGCCATTGATGTAGAGTTCGAAGGCGCCGCCGTTGCCTGTGGCGACAATCAGCATTTCTTCGGCTGAGGTTTCGAGTGTTTGGCCGGGCGTAGCCGTGCCTTCGAAGATGATATTGGCGTCGGTTGAGACCCTAATCCAGGCGTGTTCGTTGGCCACCAGCCGCAGATAGACCAGCCCATCGGCCGAGGCGATAAAGTCTGGTGCTGCGGGCGAAGTACCTTGAGCGTCTGGCGTTATCGTTGCGTCGGTGGGCTGAATCTGGGCTGTGACGGGTGCGGATGCGCCATTAGTTCTCTGATCGCGGCTGGCAATTTGCAGCCAGATAAAGCTTCCAACCGCTACGATGATGAAGAATACCAGTGCCACGATCAGGAGTTGGAAGACGAGACTGGGAATCCGTGCACGTGGTGAAGCTGCCTCCTCAGCCTCGGTGGGTGGTGGAGAGAAAACCGAAGGACGGTTGACCGGAGTGGCTTTGGATTCGACGGTCGTGCGGGTATGTGCACGCGGCTGCATCGGGCGTCCCCGGATTTCGGCGTCGTAGCGCGCCAGGGCTTCTTCCACCGGCAAGTTGAGGTAGCGGGCGTAGTTGCGCAAGAAGCCGCGCGCCTGAATTTCGCCTGGCAGCGCGGTATAGTCGCCCATTTCTAGCGCCTGGAGATAGCGGCGGCGGATGCGCAGTGCCTTCTCGGCATCATCCAGCGAGATCTGACGTGTTTCGCGGGTGCGGCGCAGCCACAGGCCCAGACCGTCGCTCATTAGTCCTCCGTCTCTACGACCACGTGGACTTGCGCGCGGATGCCGCCATCGAGTTTGATGTCTACGACGTGTGTTCCGGTGTCGCGGAGAGGGCGTTCCAGGACGAGCCAGTGCTTATCGAAGGTCATATTGAGCACACGCCCGATCTCCGTCGCAATATCGGCGGAGGTGATGGAGCCGTAGAGCCGGCCGGTCTCACCAGCCTTGGCTTTAAATCTGAAAGTTTTGGTTTTAAGTTGCTCGGCAATGTGTTGACTGTGCTCACGGATGCGGTCTTCGTGTGCTTTTTGGGTTTCGGCGAAAACCTTGGCTGCTTTGAGGTTGCTCTTGGTGGCGGGCACAGCCAATCCCCTCGGGATCAGGTAGTTACGAGCATAGCCATCGGACACGTTTTTGACTTCGTTGGCCTTTCCCAGGTTTGGTACATCACGTTTCAAGAATACTTTCATGGTGGCCTCCCGGCAGTGTGTTAGGAACGGTGCGGAATGCCGCTCCCTAACTCCCACTGATTTTGTGGGCGTTTAGGGTAAGTTGTTGTTCTCCGTTCCTTGGTCATCAATTTGAGTGTTGATTGTCCCTGCACCTCACCGTAATAGTAACCCAAATTGGCCAAAGCGCAATAGTGTTTCACGTGAAACATGTATACAAAAGGGGCGACTGAGCCGCCCCTCTTTGTGAAACGTACAATCTAGAGCTTAACCAAGTATACGCGCCTGCATGTTCATAAGGAACCGTGCAAATTTCTGCTTTGCGGTAGGGTTGGTGACAATTTGTAGACCGGCTTGGTAAGAGGCCAGCCCTTCCTGCCGGCGGCCTGATTTGAAAAGCGAAGTCCCCAAGGCCATCAAGATTTCGCCCTGATTCTGCCGGTCGCCGAGTTCGGCAAAGATGGCGGCCGCTTTATTCCGGACATCTATGGCTTCCTCTTGCCGCTTCAATGTCGCGTAGATGGCGCCCATACTGCCAAGGGCTTTCGCTTCACGCGATTTGTCTTCAGCGCGGGCAAAGATGCGGCACGCTTCTTCGAGAGATTCCAGGGCTTCATCCCAACGACTTTGCTTGTGGCGAATGATGCCGATGTTGTTGAGCATCTCGCCTGCTTCGATCTCGCGTCCCTCTTCAGTGAAGTGTTCCAGGGCTTCGCTAAAACGTTGGGCTGCTTCATCGTAAAGCCCTTCCTGGAAGAGACGCAGTCCTTCATTCTGTAACTCATCGGCGGTTGGCGTTGCCATATTTCCTCCTTAAAGGGTGATCTCCAAAATCCCTTCGGCGATGGCGCGCAGTGCGCCCGCCGGCATGGCTGCAAGCTTCATCGCCAGTTCCAGGTAGCTTTCGTTGATCGGTTTGAGAACGAAGTCTCGTATGTCAGAGGGCAACTCCATGAATAGCTCAAATTGATCTTGCAACAAATGCCACTTGCCGATGTCGCTGTCCTTATCCAGGAAATAGGCGAGCGGGACGTTGAGCGCCCGGCAAACTACTTCCAATTCGGCAACCGAGATCGGACGCTTGCCAAACTCGTATGCCGCGATCGTTTCCAATGAGCATTCCAGCATGTCTGCGAGGTCTTGCTGCGTGCGGCTGGCTTCGCTGCGTAGTTGACGCAGTCGCGCGCCTACGATGCGGTGGCGCAACATCAAGTACAGTTTGGGGTCGGGTAACTTTTTGTCTGCCTGGATATCCGCTACTGTCTCGGTCGTGCGGATAGCGCTCAGAGGGGTGTCAAGAAAGCGTGTCAGCAGTTCCAACTCAGGCAGTGAGATGGGTTTGCTTCCTTCTTCGTAGGCCGCCAGGGTTTCAGGGGATATTCCTAGCACCGCAGCGCACTCCTGAGGTGACATGCGTGCCTGGTCGCGCACGCTATGAAGCAAGGCTCCGATGATCCGACTCCGTAGCTCGATGACCTCTTGGTTTGGCATATTGACTCCTTGTGCATCCGATGAGGAAGACTTCTATTTCATTATAGCATAGTCCACAAGGGAGAAAAGTAGCTAGCAGCCTAGCCTCTGATCGGTTTGCGCTTATTCGCCTGTTGCTTTTGTACGGCCTGGGCAGCACCGCGGAAACGTGCGGGATCGGTGATCTGGCGCCGGCTCGGGCGCTGCAAGCCTGGTTGGATGAGCTGTTGTACTTTCTTCAGAGCGGTAGGCGTCAATGGATCGGGACGCAACGCTAACCCAAGTGCGTAGTTTGACGCCGCCAATGCCCAGACCCATTCCTTGCGCATCGCGTCCGCCCGTGAATGGTAGGCGCGTTTGTCCCAGGCTTTCGTGGAGTGCTCGGCATCTTCGTAGATCGTATTGAGTGCCGTTCCCACGACCGCCAGCAAATCGTGCGCCAGGGATTGATCCCTTGGCAGCACTTCCGGCAGATGGATGAGTAGAATCTCTGCCACCACCCGCATTTGTTGATTTCGCTCTTTAATTGGCATAGTCCCTCGAATCTCGGGTATCGTGCACTATAAGCTTTGCGAAACACGACGATGTCATCATCCGCGAGCGCCTTTTTTTGTCAAACTCGCGCACAACCTCCGCAAGGATGGTTGAATTGTTGCTGGCGGGAACGTTACCATAGCCTAGGTCAAAGTCAAGCAAAAGCAAGTGCTAAACCCGCAGACCATGGTACAATGTGGGTGCGATCAGAGACTGCCCGCGCAGTTAATGCGCGACAGAGTCGCGTTCGGATTACATTCCTCGCGGCTTGCCGTGATAACGGATCCAGGGCTTGCCCTGGGGCTCATACCTATGATTTCTATATTCTTGCGTCCGTTAAATTTTAAACTTATGAAGGGGGAGACAATGAACGAAAAAACAAAACCTGCACAAGTATGGGGAAAACGTTCGGCAGAGTTCTACGCAGAACTGGAGAATCAACCTGTTCAGGTTGCGGTGAGCAACGGCAAGAGTTTCAAAGGGACGCTCATCGGCGTGGATGTATACGACATCATTATCCGCCAGGAAACTGGCCTGGAATTGCTACTCCCCAAGGGGAATATCATTTACATCCATCGCGCGGGTAGTTAGCGCGCAAACCGCGCGCA
>JBNGDO010000018.1:24076-49841 GCA_049975385.1 Anaerolineae bacterium
GGTAAGGGCTCGCGTCTCCATCCGATCACACTAAGCCGTTCCAAGGCGATGCTCCTGTCTTGGGGAAGCCCATCGTTGAGCGGGTGATGGAATTGCTGCTCGCCAACGGAGTGGACGATTTCGTCCTTGTCGTCAGCCCTGAAGATCGTGACATCACGCACTATTTCCTGCGGGAAACGACGTTTCCGGCTGAGGTGCGTTTTGTGTACCAGACGGAGCGCCTGGGTATGGCGAAGGCGCTGCAATGCGCCGCACCGCTCATTACCGGGGATTTTGTTCTCTCTGCCTGCGACAATCTGGTGACAGCTGCTGATGTTGGGCGTTTGATGACCTTCTGGCACGCGAACCTTCGCGCATCGGCGCAGCCTAAAGCCGTCTTGACGCTGATGCCGGTGACGCACGAGCGCATCAGCAGTACGGGCATTGTGGCTATGGACGGGCCTTGGATCACGCGCATCGTCGAGAAGCCAACGCCGGAAGAAGCGCCCTCGAATATCTCCAGTCTGCCACTCTACGTTTTTTCTCCGCGCATTTTGGCGTATCTGCCCGAAGTCGCACCCTCGCCGCGCGGCGAATACGAGTTGCAGGACGCCATTCAGATGCTCATCGACGCTGAGGGGCACGTGGGCGGGGTGATGATCGAACGCCGGCTGACGTTGACCAATGCTGCCGACCTGCTGGCGCTTAACCGCGAATATCTGATGCACGGCGATGGCCGTCCGCAACTGGAACCGCACACCGTTGGCCCGGACACGCAGTTGATCACGCCGCTGTATATCGAACAGGGCACCGTTATCGGGAGGCGCTGTGTCATTGGGCCGAATGTCTACATCGAACGAGATTGCCGCATCGGCGACGACGTGACGCTGCGCGATGTTGTAGTATTGCGCGATGCGACCGTTGCTGATGGTGTCAAAGTTGTCAATCAGGTCGTCGCTTGACGATGGTGAGTGCAACTAGAGACCGCCCTGCGTGATTGTGAAGTATTTTGCTATGACAGGTCTCCGCTTGCGCCGCCAGCAGTGTGGTTTATGAACGTGAATTATCTGCTCAAGACTCGTACGGCGCGTATTTTGGCGATTTTGTGCGCGCTGGTCTTCCTCGGTGGCGCAGGGCTGTACCTATGGCTCTGTGCCGGGCTCCCCGCGCCAGATGATTTGAGTGTCTACACCAGCGCGCCAAGTAGCAAAATCTACGATCGGCACGGTCAGTTGCTCTTCGAGATGCCGCCGCCATATACCGGCAGCCACACGCCCGTGACGTTGGATGACATACCGCCGTATTTGATCCAGGCTACCATCGCCACCGAGGATGCCACCTTCTACAGCAACCCCGGAATGGATTGGCAAGGCATCCTCCGCGCGGTGTGGATTAACGTGCAGGGCGGTGAGGCTGGCGGGAGTACGATCACGCAGCAGTTGGTGCGCACGGTGATGTTCAGCGCCGACGAGCGCATTGAGCGGACGCTGTACCGCAAGTTGCGCGAGCTGATCCTGGCCATCCGCATCACCCGGCGCTACTCCAAAGATGAAATCCTCACACTTTACCTCAATGAAACGTACTATGGCAATATGGCCTACGGTGTCGAGGCTGCGGCGCAAGCCTACTTCGCCAAGTCTGCGCGCGACCTGGACCTGGCTGAGTGCGCGCTCCTCGCCGGTTTGCCACAGGCGCCTGCCCTCTACAATCCGCTCGAAGCTCTCGACGCGGCCAAAACGCGTCAGGCCGTCGTGCTGGATTTGATGGTGAAGCAAGGCTATGTGACGGCGCAGAATGCGCAGTTGGCCAAAACTGAAGCCCTCGATTTCGCTGCTGCACCGTTTCCCATCCGCGCGCCGCATTTTGTGATGTTCGTGCGCAATCAGTTAGAACGCGAGTTGGGACTGGTAAGGGTGCAAGCGGGCGGGTTGAAGGTCTACACCACGCTGGATCTAGCGTTGACCGATACTGCTCGCGATATCATTCGCCAGCATCTGGCCCTGCTGGCGGTGTGTCATTACGATCCGGAATGTCCGCCAGGCGGGCGCAATGTTCGCAATGCCGCGCTGGTTGCCCTTGATCCGCAGACGGGCGAGGTCGTGGCGATGGTCGGTAGTCCGGACTACTTCTCGGCGCGCATTGCCGGTGCGGTGAATGGTGCGACGGCGCTACGCCAGCCGGGGTCGTCTATTAAGCCGCTGACGTACGCCGCTGCCTTCGAACGCGCCGTCCAAGGACAGGGTGACTTTACCCCTGCGAGGATGCTGCTGGACGTGCGTACCGCTTTCGTGACGCGTGAGGGCACGCCCTACGTCCCCCTGAACTACGACCTGGTCTTCCGGGGGCCGGTGCGCGTGCGGGAAGCTCTGGCCTCGTCGTACAATCTCGTTGCCGTCAAGGTGCTCGACGCTATTGGTATTGAAGCCTTAACGGGGATGGCGCGCCGTCTGGGGATCACCACCTTCGATGATCCTGATAGAATTGGTTTGGCGATAGGATTGGGTGGTGGCGAAGTGCGTCTGTTGGAACTGACCGCTGCGTATGCCGCATTTGCTAACGGTGGTTATGCCGTACAACCGCGCGTTATCCAACGTGTCGAAGACGCAGACGGCGCGGTGCTTTTGGAGGAGTCTGATGGCATGGGTGACCATGCCATCGATGCCCGTGTGGTCTATCTCATCACCGACATTCTGAGCGATGATCTGGCGCGCATTCCCACCTTCGGCGAGGACAGTGTGCTCAACCTGAGCCGTCCGGCCGCCGTCAAGACCGGTACTACCACCGACTTCCGCGATAACTGGACCGTAGGCTACACACCGGAGTTGGTGGTCGGCGTCTGGGTGGGCAATGCGGATAACGAAACGATGAAGGCCGTCACCGGTGTTACCGGTGCTGCACCCATCTGGCACGATGCGATGGAGGCGGCACTCAAAGGGCAGCCCGTCCAAGCGTTTGCGCGCCCCGATGGGCTGGTTGACGTGGAGGTTTGTGCGCTGTCTGGGGAGCTGCCAGGGCCGGATTGCCCGCATCGCATCGTCGAGACGTTCATCGCCGGGACCGAACCCCCCACAGTTTGCACGATGCACCAACGCATCGACGGCATCGTCTACACCGTTCTTCCCCCTGAAGCCCAGTCGTGGGCACGCGAACGCAACCTTCCCCAACCTGCAACCCACAACCCACAACCCACAACCCTTCTTCACATCACCAGCCCGGATGCCGGCGCGGTCTATCGCATTGATCCGGCGCAACCCCGCGATACGCAAAGAATTGCTATTTCTGTTGTGCTGGACGTGCGTTTCGAGCAGATTGAATTGCTGATCGATGGTTTGCCCTTGGTACGCCTGGCAGCGCCACCCTATACGCATCTCTGGCGACTGGAGCCGGGTACACACACGTTCTCTGCCGTCGGTTTTTCCGCCGATGGTACAGAAATCTCAAGCGACGTCGTCACGATTGTGGTTCACGAATGAGATTCTATCCGCAAATCAGGCTTGGGGTATTTCTCGTGTGCCGGTAGCGGATTTTTGGCTAGGTTCTAAACCCAAACTACGTTTACCAGACGACTGTATTTCATAACTGGTTTGCTGTCAGTGGTAAATCGTGATAAACTCTGGAGGATGTAATTCTCAATTGTAGATGTATGTCTTGCATATTTTGGAGGAATTATATGCTAGGGGAGCATCAAGATATATTGTGGCTTGCGGGCCAGGTGCTGCTTTCACGCAACTTCGTCGCAGAAGTAGAGGCGCATAGTTTTGATCGCCTTTTTGCGCTGTGTCCTTATGGCGACCTCACGGAGCAGGAGAAAGCCGTTTTTCGGAGCGCTTTTAAGGATGAGAGATTGCGACACGTGGTCGAGCAGTGGTGGACTGTCTATGACGAGGAACGACAAGCCGGTGTCGTGCCGCAAGTGACAGAATACTGGGAAATGTGAGGTGCTTATGGATATGAACATGCTCCCCGGAGAACGTGCCCGGCGTGAAGTCGCGCGTTGGCTTTTATGGAGCTATGTGGGATTTTCCGCGTTGTCCATAGGGCTGCACCTGCAGCAGGCTTTCCGTCATTCACGCGTGCCTGTTATGCTTTATGTAGTCGCCACGGCTGTGATTGGTATAGCCGCATTCATAGGTCTCATCCAACTCAAACGTTCACTATCCGGCGCGATGCAGCTTTTTGCCTGGATTACTTATGTTTCCCTCATTACGCTGTTAAATAACAATGTCAAGGCAGGCGCGTTTACAAATGTCACTTCGATGTTTATCGTGGGCATTTTTGCATTGGGCATGATTTTGGGATTTAAGCCCGCGATATGGTACGCGACGGCAACCGCGACTATTTTTATCGTTTTAGGTGTATTGTATGGCATACCTACCAAAATGGTTGTACCGGTAGTGCTGGCCTATGCCGTGGCATTGCCGGCCAAACTGGTTGAGCGCCTGATTGACCAGAGTACACGAGACCTCGAGCAACTCAATCAACGTCTGGAAGCTCTGGTAGCAGAACGTACTGCTGAGTTGGCCGAGAGCAATCAGCAACTCCGGGCGGAGATGTCTGACCGCATGCACGTTGAAGTTGAATTGCGCCAGCGCACCGTCGAACTTGAAAGCCGCAACGAAGAGTTGAACGCGTATGCCCACACCGTCGCTCATGATATCAAATCGCCACTCGCCTCGATCATTGGCTTTGGCGAGCTTTTGGAAAGGCACGCCTCGCAGTTTTCTGAGGAGAAACTGACCTATTATTTCGGCGTGATTGCACGCAACGGGCGGAAAATCACCAATATCGTCGATGAGCTGTTGTTGTTGTCGAGCGTGCGTGAGGCCAAAGTCGTTGACGTTGGACCGCTCGATATGGCTGCTATCGTCGACGAGGTACAGCACCGTCTTATCCATGACATTGCCGAGAAAAGGCCCGAAATCATCCTCCCCGCGACCTGGCCAGTGGCCCTGGGCTATGCGCCATGGGTTGAGGAGATATGGACGAACTATATCAGCAACGCGATCAAGTACGGCGGCGACCCACCCAACATCGAACTCGGTTACACGTTTCTGGATTCTCAGGTGCCGGTTGAGGATTTAGAATCACCGTTATCGTTGGATACACTACGATCCCAAATCGGAAATTCACAATCCAAAGTCATCTTCTGGTTGCGCGATAATGGCCCCGGCCTAACCCCAAAGGAGCGAGCGCGCCTCTTCACGCCTTTCACCCGGCTCGACCAGGTGCGGGCAAAAGGTCACGGCCTGGGATTATCTATCGTGCGGCGGATTGCGGAGCGGCTCGACGGTGAGGTGGGCGTCGAAAGTGTGGTCGGGCAGGGCAGTACTTTCTTTTTCACTCTGCCTGCCGCACCGGCGGATACGTCCGGCGATGACAGCGACACACCCGGCGAGATAAGTTGATTGTTCGAACAATGTATGCGCGTGTCGTAGTGTTTCTCCCCTTCAGAAGCAAGACCACGCCTCTTTTCGACTACAGCATCCCGCCGGACCTTGCTGCTGCCGTGCGGCCGGGCATGCTCGTTCTCGTCCCGCTCCGCGAGATGAAGCTGCCGGGTATCGTGCTGGCACTGACCGATACCCCCGCCGTCCCCAAAACGCGGCCCGTTCAGAGCGTGCTCTATCCCGATCCGGTACTCGATGCGGATATGCTCGACCTGGCGCAGTGGATATCGCGGGAGACGTTGTCGCCACTGCACCAGTGCGTGAAAGTGATGCTGCCGCCGGGCCTGCGCGCCACCGTCTACCTGCGCCTTTCATCCCAGGTAGCTTCTGCACCGCCCGATCTTCCCGAACCCGCCGCTCGGTTTTTGCAGGTGCTCATCCAGCGCGGCCCATTGACGAGCGCGCAGGTCAAACGCGCGCTCAAGGGCGTGGACGTGCGCCGGACGCGACGCTATTTGCAAAAGCGCGGTTTGATCGAAGTGGAACGTTTGCTGCGGTTGAACATTGTGCAGCCGAAAGTCAACCGGCTGGCCCGGCTGGTCACGCCGCGCGCGCAGTGGGAGACGGGCCTGGCGGGGCTGCGCGATGTGACGTTGTACCGGCACATTCTGGACTTCCTTGCAGGCGAGACGCAGCCTGTAGAGGTTGATGTCGTCTATGCTGAAACGGGCGCGAAGCACTATCATCTCAAGATGTTGGCCGAACGTGGTCTGATCGCCTTCAGCCACGAGGAGGTATTGCGCGATCCCCTGGCGGAGATGATCTTCACGCCCGATCAACCTCCCGTTCTCATCCCTGAGCAGCAAGTTGCCTGGGATGCGATTGAACCACTGCTGCGAGAGACTGCCGAGGCGCCAGAGCTGGCGGCGCCAGAATTGGCGGCCCCAATTCTACTTTTGGGCGTAACCGGTTCCGGCAAGACAGAGCTGTACATGCGGGCGACGGCGCAGGTGTTGGCGCAGGGCCAGCAGGCGTTGATTCTCGTTCCCGAAATCAGCCTGACGCCGCAGACCGTCCACCGTTTCGCCGTGCGCTTCCCCGGGCAGGTCGGACTGTGGCATAGCGCGATGAGCGATGGGGAGCGCTTCGACACGTGGCGGCGCGTGCGCAGCGGCGACGTTGCCGTGGTGGTGGGCGCGCGTTCGGCTTTGTTCGCGCCGTTCCCTAACCTGGGCCTCATCGTGATGGACGAAGAAGAGGACACGAGCTATAAACAAAGCCGCGCACCGTACTTCCACACGCGCGACGTGGCCGAAGAACTGGCGCGACGGCGCGGCGCCCTGTTCATTATGGGCAGCGCCACGCCCTCTCTGGAAGCTTACGCTCGCGCCCAAGCCGGTCGTTACCGGCTCCTGGAAATGCCACAGCGCGTGATGGCTCACCAACAGCGCCTTCGAGCTTGGGAGCAATATTTGCACCTTCCCGGCAGCCGGTACCAACCTTTGCGTGGCGCACCACAGGGAGCCTACACCATTGCTCTGCCGCCGGTGCAGATTGTGGACATGCGGGCCGAACTCAAGGCCGGCAACCGCTCCGTCTTCAGCGTGGCGTTGCAAGAGGCGATGGACGCGGCCCTGGCCCGCCGCGAGCAGGTGATCCTGTTCCTCAACCGCCGGGGCACGGCGACCTACGTGTTCTGCCGCGATTGCGGGTGGGTCGCGGAGTGCCCGCGCTGTGATGTTCCTTTCACCTATCACGAGGGTATCGGCAGCTTGATTTGCCATCGCTGCGGGCGGCAGAAGCGCATGCCGCGCCAATGTCCGGCGTGCGGCTCGTCGCGAGTGCGCGCGTTCGGCCTGGGGACGGAGGGGCTGGAGGCGCGAGTGGCGGAGCGCTGGCCCACGGCGCGCCTGGTGCGGTGGGATCGGGACGTGGCCCGCTCGCACGCCATCCATACGGCTATCATGGGGCGCTTTGCACGCGGCGAGGCTGATATCCTGGTGGGCACGCAGATGGTGGCGCGCGGGTTGGATATCCCCAAAGTGACGGTGGTGGGCATCATCTCCGCCGACACCGCGCTCAACTTGCCGGACTTCCGTGCCGCCGAGCGCGCGTTCCAATTGCTGGCACAGGTCGCCGGGCGCTCCGGTAGGGGGTTGCTCGGCGGGCGCGTGGTCTTGCAGACGTACCATCCCGCCCACTATGCCATCCAACGGGCGGCGGTCCACGACTATACCGGCTTTGCGAAGCGCGAGCTGGCGTTCCGCGAGCAGGCCGATTATCCGCCGTCGATCCGGCTGGCGCGACTGGTCTATGCCCATACAAACCGCGAAAAGGCGCAGCAGGCCGCCGAGGACTTCGCCGCCGTGCTGCGCGATGCGCTTCGCGCAGACGGATTGCCCGTCACCGATCTCATCGGGCCGGCGCCGGCCTTCTTCGCCCGCGTGCGGGGGCGCTACCGCTGGCAGATTTTGCTGCGCAGCGTTTCTCCGGCGGATTTCCTGTGCCCGATTGACATCCCCGCCGGATGGTTGGTCGATATCGATCCGCTGGAAGTCCTATAATCGAAAGCTATTGCAATAATTTACCTTTTGTGGTAAATTAAGCGTATGAAATTCGAAGAGTTACTGCACATTGTTGGCTCTGAGCCCGTATTTGATACAGGGCTTCTGCTTGCTGGGAACGTTGATCCCGACGCGGTGCGCAAACAACTTTCATTGTGGACGAAGGCGGGGAAACTTTACCAGTTGCGGCGTGGCGTTTATGCGTTAGCGCCACCCTATCAACAATCCAACCCCCATCCCTTTGTGATCGCCAATCATCTTGCACGTGGCACTTACGTCAGTTGCCAATCCGCCATGGCTTACTATGGCCTTATTCCAGAGTACGTTCCTGCCGTGACCAGCGTGACAACGTCGCGTACCGGGTGTTGGGAAACGCTACTTGGACGTTTTGAATTCCGTCACATCAAGCAGGAACTGTTTTATGGCTACCGCAGCGAAGCGATTGCTGTAGGGCAAACCGCGATGGTCGCCGGGCCAGAAAAAGCATTGCTAGACCTGGTGTATTTGCAACCGGGCGGCGATGCACCGGACTATTTGCGCGAATTGCGCTTGCAGAATCTGGAGCAAGTGGATATCGACGTTTTACACCGGCAGGCAGCGTTAGCACAAAGCCCCAAATTGGTCAGAGCGGTCCAGCATATTGCTGAACTCGCGCTCGCCGAAAGCGAGACCTACGAGACGTTATGAAGCCACTGCTTACCGATCTGGTTCGAAATGCCCCATCGCTCACGCAAGCGCAGAATCAGGTCCGCGAATACTTGCAGGCCAGGATTTTGGGAACATTGCAGCGATCCGGCGCAATGGTGCCGCTGGCGTTTCACGGTGGAACGGCGCTCCGTTTCTTGTATGCTATCCCACGCTATTCCGAGGACCTGGACTTTGCTCTGGAGCGTTCCCCGTCGTTGTATGATTTTCGCGCTTATCTCAAGGCCATTCAGACCGAGTTTTTGGCTGAAGGCTACGCCGTTCAGATCAAGGTCAACGATCAGAAAACTGTTCATAGCGCATTCATTCGCTTTGCGGGCTTGCTTTACGAACTGGGATTGTCCCCGCACATGGATCAAGTCCTGGCAGTCAAAATCGAAGTGGATACGCATCCACCACAGGGAGCCGGGTTAGCTACAACGGTCTTGCGGCGCTATGTTCCACTGCATCTTCAACACCACGATCAACCCTCGTTGCTGGCCGGCAAAATTCACGCTCTCTTGCAACGTCCCTATGTCAAAGGCCGGGACATTTACGATCTCTTTTGGTATCTCAGTGACCCGGATTGGCCCGAGCCAAACCTGACTTTGCTCAACCATGCCCTTGATCAAACGGGATGGGCTGGCGGTACACTGACGCCAGACACCTGGCGAACGCTGCTCAGAGATCGATTATTACAACTCGCGTGGGAACACATTTTGGCCGATGTGCGACCTTTTGTGGAAAAAGAAGCCGATCTTGTGCTGTTGACGCGTGATAACATCTTGGAGTTGTTAGGGCCTAACCACGCAAATCCTTGCTCAACGGGCAAGAAAACGGGCGTAGAAGGCCCTTTTGGTTCCGGGTCATCCGGGTTAGGAGATCCTCATGATTGATTGTATCCTGATGGCCGGCGGCGTGCCGCAAGAAGAGGATTTGCTTTACGAATACACCCAGGGACAACCTAAGGCGCTGCTCGATGTGGCGGGCAGGCCGATGGTGCATTGGGTGCTGGATGCGCTTGACGATGCACCAAGCGTTCGTAACATTGTTGTTGTGGGATTTGAGCATGAAGGGGTGCTGGCATCGTCGAAAATCGCTCGTTATCTGCCCGATCAAGGATCGATGTTGAAGAACATCCTCGGCGGCATTGATTGCGTGTTGGAACGCAACCCAGAGACGCAGCAGGTCTTGATCAGCAGCTCCGATATCCCATTGCTGACCGGCACGATGGTGGAGCGTCTGTTCTCACAATGTGCAGATCCGGCGGTGGACATTTACCACACTATCGTGTCACGTGAGAAGATGGAGCAGCGTTTCCCCGATTCGCGGCGCAGTTACGTCCACTTCAGCGATGGGGACTTCGCCGCTGGGGATATTCACGTCGTCGCGCCGCATATCGGCCATAAGCACCGGGAGTTGTGGGACGATCTGCTCGACAGCCGCAAAAACGCGCTCAAACAGGCTGCGCGCCTTGGCCCGGTCTTTTTCGTCAAACTGATGGCGCGCCGCTTGAGCCTGGCAGAGGGGGAACGGCTGGCACGCGAAAAATTCGGCCTGAACGTGCGCGCATTGCCCGTGGATGACGCCGAAATGGGCATGGACGCCGACAAACCGTTCCAGTTGGAGATCTGCCGCCGGGAATTGGCCCAATGAAAGGCCTCCAGCAACCCTGGCTCGAACGCGACCAAGCACTCACCACGCGCGCCACGACACTGATTCGCGGCCCGTTCATCCGAGCGTTGGCGACGGCCCTCGCGCACTCCGGCGACAGCCTGGTGTGGGTTTTCCTGGGCGTCCTGCTCTGGCGCTTTGGCATTGGGGATTGGGCCAGGGCCGGGGAGCGCATCCTGCTTATCACGGCGATCATGTGGGTGGTCAGCACCGTGCTCAAGTTCTTCATCCAACGTCCTCGCCCGGAAGGAGAACAGGGCCTGTTCTACCTGAAGATCGACCGACACTCGTTTCCCTCGGGCCACGCCGTGCGTACCGGCGGCTTGTGCGTGGTGCTGGCGGGGTTGCTGCCACTTTGGGGGATGTTAATCCTGCTCCTATGGGGGCTGTGCGTTGGCCTGAGCCGTGTGGCGCTGGGCCTGCACTACGCCAGCGACGTGGCAGCAGGATGGCTCATCGGTGCGGGCGTGGGACTGGTGATACTGTCGTTTTTGTGAGGGCGGCGGCGACTTCGGCTTTGCTCAAGAGGCCAGTGCCCACGATGATACTGGTGGACAGGGCCTGCACGGCGGCGGTGTGGGATTCCTGGAGGTAATTCTTCACCAGGATGTTGGCTTCAAGGTGGCACATCTTGGTGATTCCCCACACCTTACTGCCGAGTTCGCTGAGACCGCAGAGAGATGCAAAAAACTTCCTCCGCCCACTTTGTGCTCTCTGCGGTAGCTGTGTGTCACCCCTTGTACATCTCTGGCACCGGGTTCCACCCGTCCAGCACGTAGGTGGGATCACTGTAGCTGGCGATGATCTCGGCATCCTCCTCCAGCGTGAGTTGCCGTGAAGCGGGATGCCGCTGGCTCACGTCCACCGGTGTGCCATCGTCGAGGTTCGTGCTATTGTACTCCCAATAATGGACGTTGGTTGGGTCGCCGCCTATCTCTCCCCACCCCTCAGGCCTGATGCCCGCCAGGGCGCAGTTGATGAGCACCGCCTCGCAGTAGGGGTAATTCTTGCCGTGGTTGGTCGGCGAGCGGGCGATGACGGTCTCTCTGTCTCCGAGGGTCTGGAATGTGCACTGCACGAAGACGTTCCCGTGGTTCGCCTCCGTGTTGCGGATCCACATGTGCGGGCCGTAGTACGAGACAAGCTCGCAGCGATTGAAGAACGCCGGCCCGCGACCAAGAATGTTGTCTCCGAAGCCCACAATCCGGGAGTCGGTCAGGTAAGTCGAACCGTTGACCTGCAGAGCATCCCCTGATCCCTCAATCGTCACGTGGCTGACGATATTCCGCTCCCCCGTCAGAAGAAGCCCTTCGGCCTGGGCGGGTTTGGGGTTGATGGATCTGATCGTGAGGTTGACGAGGTGAATGCCGCTGACCTGATCGCCCATAAACGCGGCTCGACGGGAGGGGAACGTGCCCGGCATTTCGTTGGTGGCGACATTGGGCGGATGAGGGTTGAAGACCTCATTGTTGGCGTAGCATACTACGACGCCCTCCCGGCTCTCGCCCTGGAACGTGATGTTCGCCTTGTTGCGGAAGTAGACGATCTCTTCGTACACGCCGTTTTTGATGAAGATGGTCACGCGCTTGGGGTTGTGGTCGGGGATAAAGTCGATGGCGCCTTGCACGGTGTTGAAGTCGCCGGTGCCGTCGCCACTCACCACGAGCCGTTCGGTATCGGCAGGCGGCGGGGCCTTTTTCGTGGTGAAGGTCCAGGCTTTCCCATCGGTGCCGTCGAAACCGCCGTCCTCCAGAGTAAGCACGCCGGGATCGATCTGCACGTAGTAGGTCTTGTCGTAGTCCAGGAGATTGTTGTGCGGGTAGATCGTCGCTACGGTATCGTGAATGATCACGGGGTAGAAGTGAAAGGCATCGGTAAACCCGCCGATAATCGTCAGTTGGTAGGTGTCCGGCGTGGGGAGCGCGACGCCGGATGGCGTTCCCGGTTTGGTATTGGCATTGGTGAAGTGCCCCCGAACGTATTCGTAAGGGACCGGCGTGTAGGGCGATCTCTCCGGTGCCCTTACAAAGACCGTCGGGCCGGGCGGAATGCTCATGTCGAGAACGTCGACCAGCCGGTCGTCGTCGGCGTCGTAGATGCGAATCTGTCCCGTTGTCCCCAATGTGGGGACGCTGGGGAACGTGAGTGCGAGGTGTGTGTCCGGATTGACGTCCTTGGCCTCGTGTGCCGGAAAGCAGGAAATGGGCTGCTGGGGTGTGTCTGTGTTTTGTGTCATCGTTAAGCCTTTCTGTCCCAAGAATAGCGCGATCAGGCAATGCCCGAACGTTTTTGTTCCTGGGGACAGTATAAGCCCAACGAACTGATCGTGCAATATGACGCAGCTTTTCTATCGCAGAGCACGCAGAGATCGCAGAAATTGGACAGATACTCAGCGTCCTCAGCGGTAAAACGACACCCGTTTGCGTAGCGCGTCAGGTGATCATTCTGTTCTAAATCTTCTGCCGTCTGCCTTACAGAGTGTCTGGATGACCTCTTTTCCACTGGATGCCGCCATCGGCACGCCCAGCCCTTTGACCCATTGACCGATCATGTAGAAGTTCTCCAGTCCGGGTAAGGTGTATTCGGTTTTCGCGACCATGCTGTCGGCGTTCTCTTTCGTCATCATAAAGCTCAGCGCGGCTTGCCAGTTATTCGTATAACGGAACGTCGTGACCGGCGTCGCCACGTCGCTGACTTCGATCTGCGCTGCAATACCGGGCAACACCTGTTCCAGTTGCGCGATCGTTGTATCCAGTATTTTCTGTTTCTCTGCCTTATACGCCGCGCTGGGGTAGCCGAGGTTTTCCCACCAGGCCAGATCGGACGGATACAGAACTGTGAGCGCCGTTTTCCCTTGCGGGGCCAAGGTGGGGTCGAAGGCAAAGTGGTGGTACCATAGGTCTTTCTGCATCTGCCCGGCAATCTCGAAGGGAACCTCTGTTTGCACTTTGACCGCGTGCGGCGTGCCGGACATATCCCTGTTCACGCCCAGCGATACCTGGACGAACGGCGGGAAAAGGGGTTGCGTTGCGTAACGTTCGCGCAGGCCTGGCGTCGTGAATTTGTCTTCGAGCATGTCAAACAGCGTCGCGTGCCCGTCGGCGGCCGAAATGACGATGCCGGCTTTTTTCACCGTCCCGTCGTCGAGTTCGATCCCCGTCGCCCGGCCATCCTGCACCACGATGCGCTTCACCTTTTGCTTGTATTCGATTTTCCCGCCCAGGTTGAGGAAAGTGCTTTCGATTGTTTTTGCCAGAGCGAGGGAACTTCCCTGCGGGTAGCCGGAAGCCTTGATGTGCATCCCCGCCAGGAAGAAAAACACCGCAATACAGGAGAAATCCGGGTAGACGAAGAAATTGGTGATGGCATAGCGGATCAGCGGGTCGTGAAAGCGGGCGGCGTACTCGGCCAAATTCAGATCCCCGTATTTCTTCAGGAGGGGAATCCCTCTCAGGATACCCACGCCTTTGGCGATGAGCCGGAAGGGATTCCACCCGGTTTCGCGGATGAACCAGGCGTACCGTTTTATGGCCGTACAAAGCGCCTTGATCTCCTTCGCATCGGCGGGCGAGAGGGAGAGTAGTTCCTTTTCCAGCCTGTCGGCGTCTGTGTAGATGGTCAATGTTCGTCCGGATGCGTCCTGGAAGGTGTGGAAAACATCGTGATAAATTATGTCCGTGTCGGGTACGGCGCCGAGCTCTTTCCACAGGTTGTAATATGTGTGCTCAGGAGAGGAACCTACAAGCCCGATGAAGTGCAAGCACCCTTCGAAGGTGGAACCCTTGCGCTGCCAGGCCGTGCACATACCACCCGGCAGGTAGTGCATTTCGTAGATGGTTGCGTTGTAGCCATTTTTACGTGCGTAAATCCCCGCGGATAATCCCGCGATGCCTGCCCCGATGATGATGATGTCTTTAATGTCGTTTTTGGCAATTCTCGGCTCTCGTTCCATAGTCGTCCTCCTTGGCGATGGGAAAAGCTCAGAAATCTTGTTTTGTGATTATCCTCAATAGCATACTATGAAATGAGTACCAATGCCTAACCGTAAGCTAACAACGAGCCACAAATCCTATGCCTTTGTTTTGATCACAAATCCGCAGGTCTCTAGCTGTTCCAGCAGTTCCTGAGGATCGCGCATCCACTGGCCCCACTTGCGGGAGATGTGCTCGGTCCACGAGTAATCATCGTAGGTGAAGGTTTCCTCTCGCTCCGTCTCCAGTTTGATTTTGGCCCTTTGCTTGCGGTAGTAGCCCTGCGCCAGATAGCCTTCATCCATGACACGCATAGCCTCTTCGACCATATCCTCCGTCAGTTCGGGATACCTGTCTTCGAACAGGGTAAACGCGAGTGGATAGCGCGGTCGGGGCGGAAAGTCCTCGGCCGGATAGCCCATAAACAGCTCCACCAACGGGAAAACCCGTTTGGGCAGGTGATATTTTTTCTGGATGCGTTCCGCCCGGTAGGGCGTCGTCCCCAGAAAGCAACTGCCCATGCCGAGACTCTCTGCAGCGATGACCATGTTCTCAGCCATCAACGCCGCATCCTGAATCCCCAGGATCAGCAGCGATAGATCATTTGCCGCCGTCGTCCATCCGCGCTTGGCCATAACCAACTCCATGCGGTGCATATCCACGCAGAGGGTGAACCACAACGGCGCGCCGAAAGGCGCTTTCTTACGCGTGAGCAGCAGGCTGCACAACTGCGAAGCGAAAGGCGCCTGCTGTCCGGCGCGCACGATCGTCTCGATCACCTCGTCGGTGGGTTGCTGATCCGTGTATTTGCGGACCGATTTGCGATTGAGCATGGATTCGATAATGGGGTTGGTGAGCATATTTGACCTCCTTTGCACACAAACCACTAAGACACGAAGATACAAGGTGAAAGATTTTCATCTACAGGTGGGTGGATGTACAATGTGTCCAATGGTATTGATTTGCCTCCAGAAGTCAAACTCGGTGACCAGGCGATATAGAAATTGTGGCTATGTCTTTTCTTCTCGCGCGTTTCCCTCTTGCCAGTCCTCATTTTGGCTGTAGAATATATGCATCTCCCTGAACCCCAGGGAGCTTCGTAAACTCTACGCGCGATTTTCAACGTTGAACCTGCAACGGCTTATTGTGGAGGATGGGGATGGCGGAATTTGTGCATTTGCACACACACACGGAATTTTCACTGCTGGATGGGCTGAGCAGTGTGCAGGCGTTGGCGACCTATGCGGCAGAATTGGGGATGTCCGCGCTGGCGATCACCGATCACGGCACGATGTTCGGCGTGGTGGATTTCTACAAGGCCTGTAAATCTGCCGGAATCAAGCCCATCGTCGGCATTGAGGCCTACATCGCGCGGACTTCGCGCCACAACCGCGACCATAACGAAAAGCCGTATCACCTTATCCTATTGGCGCAAAACCAGGCGGGCTACCAGAATCTGCTCAAGCTTGCCAGCATCGCGCAACTGGACGGCTTCTACTACAAGCCGCGCATCGATAAAGAGGTGCTCGCACAACACAGCGAGGGGCTGATCGTGCTCACGGCGTGCGCGCAGGGCGAGATCCCGCAGTTGCTTTTCCGGGGACAGATTGACCAGGCTCGCGAGGCTGTCCGCTGGTATCAGGCGCATTTCCCCGATCGTTATTATTTCGAGCTGCAAAGCCACGATATCCCCGAATTCGATCCTGTCTATCGCCAGATGGTGGAACTGGCTCACGAGATGGGTGTTCCGCTGGTCGCCACCAACGACATCCACTACGCCAAACCCGACCAGGCCGACGCGCACGATGTGCTGCTCTGCATCGGCACGGGCAAGACGGTCAACGAGTCGAATCGCATGCGGATGACCGACCCTTCATACTACATGCGCTCGCCGGAGGAGATGGCACAACTCTATGCCCATCTGCCCGAAGCGTTGGAGAATACCGTCAAGATCGCCGAGCAGTGCAATGTTGAAATCAAGTTCGCGCCGCCGTATCACCTGCCCAAATTCCCGGTCCCGGAAGGGAAAGGCAACTCCGAGAAGTTCTTGCGCGATCTCTGTTACGCCGGTCTCGTCTGGCGCTATGGCGAGGCGCGTGCGCAGGAACCGGAGGTCATCGAACGGCTGGAATACGAGCTGGACATTATCCACACCATGGGCTTCGACGACTACTTCCTCATCGTATGGGACTTGTGCGAGGCGGCGAAAGCCCGCGACATCTGGTGGAACGTGCGTGGTTCCGGTGCAGGTAGCGTCGTCGCGTACACCCTGGGCATCACCAGTGTCGATCCCTTCAAGAACCGCCTGTTGTTCGAGCGGTTTCTCAACCCCGATCGTATCTCCATGCCCGACATCGACCTGGACTATCCCGACGACCGCCGCGAAGAGCTGATCGCCTACACCGCCGAACGCTACGGCGCGGACCGCGTTGCTGCCATCATCACCTTTGGCACACTCGGCGCGCGTGCTGCCATCCGCGACGTGGGGCGTGCGCTGGATATCCCCCTGGGCGAGGTGGATCGCGCGGCACGCCTGATTCCCAATGTGCCCGGCAAACCGGTCTCCATCGCGCAGGCACTCGAGGAAGTCTCCGATCTCAAAGAGATGTACGACACCACCCCCTATGTCAAAAAGCTGTTGGATACGGCGATGGAAGTCGAAGGTGTCACGCGACACGCCAGCACCCATGCGGCCGGTGTCCTTATCTCCGACCGCCCGCTGGTGGAGTACATGCCGCTGCACCGCCCCACAAAAGGTGAGGGGGAAGGCCCCATCGGCAAGGTTTCCCAATGGCCAATGGAAATCGTCGATATGCTGGGGATGCTCAAGGTCGACTTCCTGGGGCTGCGGACGATCACCCACGTACGCAAGACCTGTGAGTGGATTGAGAAAGAGCACGGGCGCGTGTTGACCATGAACACTATCCCCTACGAACGCATCCCCGACGACCCCGAGAAAGACGCCGATGTGATGAAACTGTACGAGTTGTTGACTAGCGGAGAGACGACCGGTGTGTTCCAGGTGGAAGGATCGGGGATGCGTCGGATTCTACGCGAGATGCGTCCAGATCAGTTCCAACACATTATCGCCGTGCTCGCCCTTTACCGCCCCGGCCCGATGGAAAACATTCCGTCTTACATCCGCCGGATGCACGAGGAAGAGGAGATTCAATTCCATCATCCAATATTGCAAAATATCCTCGATGATACATACGGGATTATCGTGTATCAGGAGCAAATCATGCAAATTGCCGTTGCGATGGCCGGTTACAAACCCGGTGAAGCTGACGGTATCCGCAAGGCGGTCGCAAAAAAGATCAAGTACCTGATGGAGAAGCACAAGCAGATGTTCCTCGCTGGCGCGCTAAAGAAGGGCATCCCCGAGGAAGTTTCCGGCAAGGTCTGGGCCGACATTGAATTCTTCGCGCGGTATGGCTTCAACCGCGCGCACGCCACCGACTACGCCGTCATCACCGCGCAGACGGCTTACCTCAAGGCGCATTATCTGCTGGAATTTATGACCGCCCTGATGACGACAGAGCGTCACAATATCGAAAAACTTGGCTTCCTCATCGCTGAGGCGCGACGTGCCGGTTTGGATGTGCGTCGCCCGTGCATCAACCGTTCCGAGGTGGAATTTACCATCGAACATGCCGCTGATGGGGATCCCGAAGGCCGTGCCATCCGCATTGGCCTGGGGGCGATTAAGAACGTGGGCGACGAAGTAATGCGCCTCGTCGTGGATGCACGGCATGAAGGTGGTCCCTTCAAGTCGTTGGATGACTTTACCGACCGGGTGGATTTGCGGAAACTCAACCGCAAGACGCTTGAATGTCTGATTCAGGCCGGGGCGCTGGATGACTTCGGTGAGCGGCCTGCGCTGCTAACGTTGATCGATGCGCTCATCGGTGCGAGCGCGCAGGTGCACAGCGCCCGCGACGTGGGCCAGTTTTCGCTCTTCGACGCCATGCCCGACGTGATGCAAACTATCATCACGCCACCGGACTTTGTCCCGCCGATCCCGGAACGCCGGCTTTTAGAGTGGGAGAAGGAATTGCTTGGGACGTACCTCTCCCGCCATCCGCTGGCGCAGCAGGAAAAAGAATTGCTGCAGCAGGATTTAGTCAACACCACGGTGGATCGCCTGGCGACAGAACCCTTGGGCCAGCAGTTGTCGCTGGTGGGGATGATCCGGCGCGTGCGTCGCATAACGACAAAGAAGGGCGACGCAATGGCCTTCGTCACGCTGGAAGGCTCTGGAGGCTCGGTGGATGTCATTGTCTTCCCACGCACCTACGAGCGGTTCAAGGATAAGCTGGTGGTTGAGAGCGTGATCGTCGTCAGCGGCAAGCTCGATAGCCGCCAGGATCGTGAGGATCATTCGCTTCTGGCCGACTGGTTCAAGGAGCCGCAGGAGCTGCTGCGACCGCTAACGCCTCCAAGTCCTGCCGACAACGGCGGATACAACACCCCTGGGTATGCCTCCGCCGATTATGGCCCTCCCGACTACGTTGCCGAATCAAGAGTTGATTATT
Organism: Anaerolineae bacterium; assembly: GCA_049975385.1. Taxonomy (GTDB): domain Bacteria; phylum Chloroflexota; class Anaerolineae; order B4-G1; family SLSP01; genus DSWT01. The sequence goes on from JBNGDO010000018.1 coordinate 42,871, forward strand.
CGGTGAGTGCGCCGGAGACCTTCCCAAATGCGCCGGTCAGAGAGCGCAATGGCGCTATGCTGAGCGGCACTAGCCATCGGCACAACCCCGGAACGCCTCCTACGCCGTCGCCACCGGGTGCCTCATCTACCGGCGGTGGCCGCGCCTACAGCGGCCGCGCCTACGGCGGCCCCGCCTATGGCGGCAATGGCGAGCATCACGACACGCCACCCCCGCCGGAAGAACCGCCTCCGCCGCCAGCAACGGTCTACGTCAACCTGCCGCGCACCGGCGATCCCGACCACGACTATTCACGCCTCGCGCAGTTGCACGAATTGCTCAAGGTCGAGTCGGGACAGGATAATTTTGTCGTCTACTTCGAAAACGTGCTTGGCAAGCGCGTGGAACTCTCCTTCCCCAACGAGCGCACCCGCTATACCCCACATCTCAAAGAACAGGTTGCCGGCATCGTCGGTGCGGAGAACATCCGCGTGATGATAGCCGCGTAATTTTCTTTACCCTTGCGAAGGTTTCTGAACCTTCGCAAGGGTTGCTGGTAAGGTTGCGGGAAGCATAGTCATGTTATCTGCTGAAAATCACGGGTATTTAAGCATTTTGCAAGACATCGACGCAGTTTCTGCGGCATGCGGGACACGGACGTACATCTGGGGCGGGTTCACCATCGACATTTTGACAGGTCGCTTTATCCGCGCGCACCACGACCTGGACGGCTTCACGCAGAACCTGCTCGACGTTCTCCCGGAGATGATGGCGCGCTACGCCGCGCGGGGATACGCCACGGAGTTCCGTGACGACATTGACATGCTGACGATCCGCAAAGGCGACACGCACGCCGCGTTCAACCGCCTCGAAATTGATGGCCCGATCGCGATGTGTCGGCACATCGGCAACGAAGGTACGGTCTACTTCCCGGTCGAGTGGCTGGATGCCGCGCCACGTGATTTCTACGGCGTGAACGTCTACACGGCGGGTATCCAACTCGACTATGCCCTGAAGACCAACATCCGCATGATTCACGCCACCTGGACCTTGCGCGAGCACGACCACGCCGCCATCGCCGCTATGGAGCGGATGCTGGCCGAGCGCGCTCTCGACCCGGAGGACTTTCTGCGTCACGTGTGGAGCTTCAATCCGTTCTGGGTAAAGCAGGGGTATGCGCAGTATGCGCTGCCGGCTGTGGCACGCCCATTACAACCGCTTTGACCGGGTTTTTTTAGTTCTCATCAGTCCGGCGTTGCTGGACGGTGGATTGCGATCCGTCGAAGCGTTGAAGTGGGGTTACTTTCGAATTCCGGCGCCGGATGCGCCGATAGATGACGCATTTGTGATTATTCTGCTGTTCGAGGCTTCCTTTTGTATGCGGGATAAGGTATAATGACATAAGAACCTATCCAATTGAGCCTCGTGAATCGTGTCATGCGAAATGTTATTCAGGCACAGGAAGATTTTGGGGAGTTGGTACGCTCTCAACCAAGAGACTATGATAGGATTCATTGATGATGTCAGAACATTATACTGTTGAAGGTATGCTATTTGAAGTGCTGACCCCGTTGGGGTCTTGGGTTCATGTAACCCAACGTTATTGGCAATTGATTGTCAATGTTAAGCATCCAGTGATGGAAGGGCAAGAGGAAAAGGTTAAGCATACATTATCGCATCCTGAAGAAATCCGTTTGAGCCGTAGTGATCCAGCGGTATATTTGTTTTACACAACTGAGCAAGTTGGGCGGTGGGTGTGCGCCGTAGCAAAGCGCGAGAATAATGAGGGGTTTTTGATAACAGCTTACCCTACAGATGCAATCAAAGAGGGAGAAAAAATATGGCCCAAGTAAAGGTTTATTACGATCAGGTCGGCAATACCTTGACCGTATGGTTAGATAATCCCCAAAACGAATACATTTGTGAGGAAACGGGCGAGGAAGTTATCTTAATGAAAGACAAACAAGGTAAGGTTATCGGGTTTGAGAAATTGAATTTCGTGCAAACCATAATAGAACCTTTACCCGTTACTTTTGAAATGGCAATGGCATAAATTGCAGGGAGTGGCTCTTGAAGGCTCTGTGTTGCATCTGCCGCGCCCTTGAACTCTACCGTCAAATGCAAATTCGCCTTCGGAGAATTTAAACGGTCAAACGCTTTACCTTTAGTGAGCAATGTATGACTGACGCACTCTTATCCGACACGTTGATGCTTCATGTCCGCAAACTCGCGGGAGAGATCGGGCCGCGCCCGGCGGGGCATTTGGCGGAGATGTGCGCGCGGCAGTACATCCGCCAGGTGCTCAGCACGCTCGGCTACGACGAGATCGAAACGCTGCCGTTCCCCGCGCCGGATACGTGGGGATATGCGCTTGTCAATCCGCTGGTGTTGACCCTGGCGAGCAATCTTTTGGGGACGCGCAACCGCGTGGGACGGCTGTTGGGCGGATTGACGGCCCTCGCCAGCGCCTACACGCTCTGGCGTTCCACGTGCACCGACAAGCAGCCGCTCGCTGCCCTCTCGCCGCGACGGCAAAGTGCCACCTTGATCGTACGCGTGCCGCCCACCGCGGAACCCCGCCGCACGCTGGTGCTCCTGGCGCACACCGACAGTAACAAGCACCGGCTGTCTTTCTCACCGCAGCTTAAGAAGTACATGCTGGGATTGACAACGGCGGGCATAGCCTCCATCGCGAGCAACGGCGTCGCGCAAATCGTTGAGGGGCTGAGCGGTAGCGAAGGCGCGGGCAAGACCCGCGAAGGCGCGGGCAAGACTCGCGAAGGTGCGGCGAAGTTCCGCAAGGCCAGCCTGTGGGCGGTCGTCGCCAGCCTGCTGATCGCGTTAAGCGACGAAACCGGCCCCTACGTGCCCGGCGCGAGCGATAATGCGAGCGCGGTCGCCTGTGTCCTCGGTTTGGCGGAGCAGTTGCGGCAGCAGCCGTTGCAGCACACCGAAGTCTGGCTGGCCTTTACCGGTGCGGAGGAGGCGGGCTGTCTGGGCGCGCACGCGCTGCTCGACGCCTACGGCGACCGCTTGCGCGACGCCTGGTTCCTCGATCTAGATATGGTCGGGGCCGCGGACGTCGTCTACGTCACGCGGCACACGGGCTTCTCGCTGCTCTCAGCGTACCGGCCCGACGTGGAGTCGCTGACGTGGGCGGAGTCTACGGCGCAACGCCATCCCGAAATCGGCGTGCGGGGCGGAACGATGGTTATCGGCGAGGAAGTCGGCGCGTTGCGGGTGCGCGGCTATCGCGGGCTATGTTTGTCCAGCATCGGCCCCGACGGCTGGTTGGAGAACTGGCACCAGACCAGCGACAATGTGGACAACCTCGTCCCGGCGGGCCTGGAAAAAGCCTCTCGTTTCGCCTGGGCGATGATGCAAGACTTGGATAAGTAATCGCGGTTTCCACACCGCGCCGGAACGCGCTATGGAAAGCGCGGCTACGCTTCAAACGCTTCTAAAAACGCCACCGCGTTATCCCCCAGCGTCTCTATCCGGTAGCCGCCCTCCTGGACGATGACCGTGAGGAGTCCGAGCGCCACAATGCGTTGCCCAATCGTGTGGAAACCCTTCGTGGTGATACGGAACTTGCCGATGGGATCGCCCTCCGCGGCATCCAGCCCCAATGAGATGAGCAAGAAGTGTGGCTCGAAATCCGTGATGACGTGTAGCGCCTCATCCAACACCGCGAGATAGGCCGTGTCATCCACATGTAACGGCAGCGGCAAGTTGTGATTCAGCCCCAGGCCCGCTCCTGCCCCGCGCTCACCGGCGCGCCCCCAGAAGAACGGGTAAATCCAATCCGGGTCGGCGTGGAGCGAGCAGAACAGCGCCGCCGGGTCTTCGTAGAAGATCGCCTGCGTGCCGTTGCCATGGTGGTAGTCGATGTCGAGGATGGCGATGGGGCCGTCTGCCTGCAAGTTGCGCGCGGCGATGGCGACGTTGTTGAGGTAACAGAAGCCGCCGTACTGATCGGGCATCGCGTGGTGACCGGGCGGGCGGCACAGAGCATAAGCAGCCCGCTCCCCATTGCGGACGTAATCCGCTGCGGTTAGAGCACATTGTGCACTCCAATACGCCGCATCCCAGGTACCCTCGAGGATGGGGTCTTCGTAGTCGTAGGTGTAGTAATCGCGCTTGCCGGGGAAGTCTGCAGGACAGCGTGGTAGACGCTCAGACGTCACGTCGTCGCGCCCCGCGATGACCGGGCGCGGCTCGCCGAAGTAGGCAGTGCTCTGCGCGTAGGCCGTCCGCAGGTACGTCACGTAGTCCTCGTCGTGGACCGCCAGAATGGGCGCGAGGCCGTGATCTGCCGGCAGCAGGATGGGACCGAGGCGCGCGGCCCGCACGGCAGCGAGGATCGCGTCCGCGCGGCCCGGCGTTTCCAGGTATTCGATGGGCTGCCCGTCGATAACGAGATTGTCCGTGGCGTGCTCGTGATGGCGGTCGGTGTAGATGATGTGCATTTTCTATGAGTCAGCAGATTAAGGATCTATGCGTGGCGCTGTACCATACCGTAACGCTCGCACGCCAGGTTCAAAATCTCGTTGACCAGGGTTTCGTAGGGGACACCCTCCGCCCGCGAAACGATGACGAGGTCGCTCACGAGCGGGTTGATGCCCGGCAACGTGTTGATCTCGACCAGGTACGGCGTACCGTCTGCGCCTGTGCGGAAATCCACGCGGCTCACATCCAGCCCGCCCAGCGCCTCGAAGGCCGCAATCGCCAGGTCGCCAAGCTGCGCCTCCAGCTCCGGCGCGATGTCCGCCGGGCAAAGATAACCGGGCGCGAGGTCGTCTTCGATGGCGTAGGATTTCGCCTGCGTGTTGTAGATGCCTTTTACAGCGCCTTTCTGTGAGTCGATTTCCAGCACGGGGAACACGTGGAAACCTTGCGTGTCGTAAAAGGCGGAGCGCGCCGGCTGGTCCTGCTGGCACGTGTTGCCGACAAATCCCACGGTGAATTCGCGGCCCGGCAGGTAGCTTTCGACCAGCGCCGGCTGCCGGTAGTTCGTGATAACCCACCGTACTTGCGCGCGCAGCTCCGCTTCATTGTGAACGATGGAATGGGCGTTGATTCCCATGCCCGATCCCTCGCGCACCGGCTTGACGAAGAGCGGGAAGGTCAGGCGCTTATCCAGCGGTTGGTCGACGTGGCTGAAGCGCTGGAACGGTGCGGTCGGCAACCCGTTATCCCGCCAGATTTGCTTGGTCGTGCATTTGTCCAGCGAGATGCTGTGCGTGAGCACCTTCGATCCGGTGTAGGGGATGGACAACATCTCCAACATCGCCGGCACGTGGGATTCGCGCGAATCGCCGCGCAGTCCCTCGGCGATGTTGAAGCAGATGTCGGGCCGCGTCTCGCGCACGGTGTCGATGAAGGTTTCATCGGCTTCGAGGAAGAACGGGCTGTGCCCGCGCGCGCGCAGCGCGTCCTGGATCGCCTGCACGGTTTCTTCGGCGTCATACTCGGCCAGCGCGTCGGGTGGCGCGCCGGCCTCGGCTTTGACGCTGTATTTGCGGTTGGCGACGACGGCGATGCGCATTCCCATATTAACGCTCCGCCATCTCATGGCGAACGACGAAGGGCGCAGCAACTTGCGGCATGCGCGCGTGCGTCTCGTGCCATTTCTGTGGCGCGATCTCGCGGGTTTGCCCGGAGAGCAGCCCGGCGACGCCTTCTTGCCCGGCTTCGTTACGACGGCTCTGGCAGTAGGGGCACGTGGCGGGATTATGACCCTGGTAGTTCGCCGGCTGTGTGTACGCGGTGATGAAGCCTTCGTAATTGCGGACGATGACCTTGCTGTCGGACATGCTCAGCATGTAGTTGGGGAGGATCGGCACCTTGCCGCCGCCCTCCGGCGCGTCGATCACGTAGGTCGGGATGGCGAAGCCGGATGTGTGCCCGCGCAGGGATTCCATGATCTCCAGCCCCTTCGCCACCGGCGTGCGGAAGTGCCCCGCGCCGTGGACGAGGTCGCACTGGTAGAGATAGTAGGGGCGCACGCGGTTCTTCACCAGTTTGTGGGTGAGCGCCATGATGACGTTCGGGCAGTCGTTGATCCCGGCGAGCAGCACCGTCTGGCTGCCGAGGGGGATGCCCGCGTTCGCTAACCGCGCCAGCGCCTGCTCCACCTCCGGCGTGATCTCCTGCGGGTGGTTGAAGTGGATATTCATCCATACGGGATGGTACTTGGCCAGCATCGCCGTCAGCTCCGGCGTGACGCGCTGCGGCAGGAAGACGGGCACGCGCGAGCCGATGCGGATGACTTCGACGTGGGGGATGGCGCGCAGGCGGAAGAGGATGCGTTCCAGCACGTTCTGCGGGAGCGTCAGCGGATCGCCGCCGGAGAGCAGCACGTCGCGGATCTCGGGCGTGGCGGCGATGTAGTCCAACTGCTGCTCGTAGGAGGCGGAGTTGAACATCACGTGGCTGTCGCCGACCAGACGGCTGCGCGTGCAGAAGCGGCAATAGCTCGCGCACTGCGTCGTCAACAGCATCAAGACGCGGTCGGGATAGCGGTGTACCAGCCCGGCGACCGGGGAATGGGCGTCCTCGCCGAGCGAGTCGGCCATTTCCGCGTCGAACGGGACCAGTTCTTGCGCGGTGGGGATCACTTGCCGCCGGATGGGACAATTCGGATCGTCCGGGTCCATCAGGCTGGCGAAATAGGGTGTCACATCGACGTGAAAGTGACCGGGTGCCGAAAGGCCAGCGATCTCATCGGGGGTTAAGTGCAGAATGTGGGAGAAATCCTCTACAGAACTCAGCCGGTGGGCGAGTTGCCAACGCCAATCGTTCCACTGCTCTGGCGAAACGTTTTGCCATGCACGATGCCAGCCTCCTGGCCCAGGAGGCTCTTCCAATTCCAAACCGAAAAGTTGTTCTTCCATCCTTACTTGTCTCCTCTACAAGATTTCGTCATTTGTGCGGTACCTTCTCGATAAAAGACGATAGAAGTGGGGTTGGGGGGGGGGGGGGGGGGGGGG
>JBNGDO010000019.1:0-36618 GCA_049975385.1 Anaerolineae bacterium
CTGGGGCGGCACGACTCGAACGTGCGATACATGGATTCAAAGTCCATTGCCTTACCAACTTGGCCACGCCCCAATGTGAGGGTCATTATACCACAGGCCGCTATTCGGGCAATCTTATCGCCGGGCAAAAGCTTGACCATCTGCCTGCCCGGTCTAAAATCTGCTTTGAAAACGCCTCAACGAATGGAACGGATTTAGCGGAAAAATAGTCCGTTGAGATGGAGGAGATTTTCATGGCAGGGACACAGACGACATCTTCCCGGCGGTGGTGGCCGTGGATTGTAGCGATTGGCTGCGGTGCGCTGGCCTGTGTGATGCTGGTACTGCTGGCCGTGCTGGCGATAGGCGGCGGACTGGCCTACCTCGGCCTGCGCGAGTGGGCGCAAAACCAAAACTGGGAACAAGCCGATGAAACTTGGACAGAGGTCGCTATCCCCCTGCCGGACGATGGGGGGCAAGTGGTCTTCCTGCGACAGTCCGCGCACCCGGTCATGGCCGAATACAACCGCAAGCTGCGCCTGGAATTGACCGGGCAGACACCCCAGGTCGTCGAAATGCCGATGAATGTGGGTGGGCGAACGTTCATCAACGTCTACTGGGTCGCCGAGGGCGTTGACGGTCAAGCCACCCTGCAACTAATTGACCATTGGGGGATGTATGTGGTGGACTTGGTAGCCCCGCCCGACACCGCCCTGTGGGTGACGCGCTTTGATGGCAAATGGCGACTCAACGGCAATGCAGAGGGAACCGATGCCTTGCTAGAGGCTCTGACCGATCACGAATACCTGGGCTGTCTGGATGGCCAAGAATGGCCCCTGCGCTTTGTCCCCGCTTCGGAAGCCCCCGAATCGGAGATTGATTTTGTGGGAGACTGAACTGCTGGATACTGGATGCTGAAGGCGTTTTTTATCTCAATTATGTGGAAGTCCCGTTATTCCTGTCCCGGAATGGGACCGGTCTTGTGCACCCACACCCACGTCCCAGGATTGGCATCGCTGCTGTAGACGATCTTCGTGTCGACGGGTGTGTAGGGCGTCGTCCACTCGAAAAGCCACTTCGCATCCAGAATCGCGAGGTTGACGCAGCCATGACTGCGTGTGAAGCTGAACGCGTTGTGCCAATACGCCGCGTGCAAGGCATACGCTCCGTCGAAGTACTGCGTCCACTGCACATCCTCCAGATAGTACCACCCCGGATTGTCGGGGCCGACGTCGCGGTTGATCATCGGCGTGGTGGGGAGCTTACCCCAGATGCGATGCAAGCCGTCGGGCGTCCATGTGTGGGGACGACCCGACGACACCAGCGTGGCGAAAACCATGCGTCCGCCCTCGTAAGCGGCCAAGGTCTGCTCGTAAGTATTCACCTCGATCCATTTTTCGCCAGGATCGACGCCCTCCGGGATAGGATCGACATCCACGCGGGAGGTGAAGGATTGATCCACCCACTGTTCATCGCCGATCATATACCACATCGTGTCGCCGAGTTGCTCTTGCGCGAAGATGGTGATGAGATCGTAGCGACGGAACACGATATCGGTAAGCGGAGCGCCGCCAGGGACCGACGAGGGGTTGACATTGCGGTTGATCCACCCAAAGGGATACTGGGGCTGCTCCTGAAGCAGCACACCGTGAAAGCGCGAGGGATCGGTCACGGCGAGGTGGTCGGCGAGGATGAACTCGCCCTCGTTGATCTCGTACCACATCTGCCCGTTGTACTCCACCTCACCGAGGATACTCACCCAGTTATCGCCAGCCAGGAATTCGCGCAGAGGCGGCAGCCCGGCAAGCGCCTCTTCGGGATGGCGGTACGTGGCCGCCGGAAGAGGACGAACGTAGGCGAAAGTGTATGGCGTAATCGCGTCTTCGGGAACTTCGAGTTCCTCGACAGCCAGCTCTGGCAATGGATCGGGCAACGTCGCCCGCAGATATTCGATGCGGGTCTGGCGTGCGCCCGGGCTATACGATGGACAACGGGCAGGATACCGCTGGGTGACATTCATCGGGCACACGTAGTCGGCGGAGGGATCGCCCGCAAAGAGATCTGGCCCTGGGTTGTACACACCCTCTGCCTGTACCGCGGAGGGCACCAACAGCAAAAGCAACGTTAAGCACAAAACCTTCCAATAGCGCAACATCAATTAACCCCTATGATTCCGTATAAATTATCGACGTCATTATACCACAAATTGTTCCCTTCTTGTGATTTTAGTCGAAAACAACCTGTTTAATCAAGCAATTTTTGCCGTTTGCCTTGCAACAGCGGCTCTTTGCTCTATAATCAGAAGTAGGGGCTAACCACTCAAATTCCTGCGCGGTGAACAAGAAAAAATGGGCGTCAAAGGCCCTTGTGGTTCCGGTTTATCCGGGTTAGGCGAAACGAGCGCCGGAGGCAGAGCTAGAATGAATGTTTTTTATGAGGCTATCCAGTTGATCACCCAGCCACCGGGGGATCTGGTCTATTTCCTGGTGACGCTCTTTGCGTTGCAGCAGGCGCTCCTTCCCGCGTTGACGGCGCGCCGTCACGCGCCCTCATCGCTATCCTCGCGCTGGCGGTGGGCGATCGCCGGATTGCTGCTTGGTAGGGCGGCGCTGATCATCATCGGGCTACTGGGCACTGCGGGGTTGCTCGTTCCCGCGCAACTTCTTCCACCACTAGAGCGTTGGCTTGAATTTGCCGCCGTGCTTTTGGTGATCTGGGCCGCAGTGCTTGGATCGCGTGCCGCGCGCTGGCAGACAGTCTTCATCGGGCTACTACTTGGCGCCAGCCTGGTCTTCTACGGCGTGACTGCCGCGCTGTGGCCGGCCTGGGAAACCAGAGGATATGCATTCAACGGCTTGTTCTACGAACGCATCTGGGAAATACTCACGCTTGCCTTCCTGGTGCTTTACCTTCTGCTCGCGCTGCTTACGCGCCCGCCGGAATGGGAATGGGTCGTGGTCTTGGGACTATTCTGGTTACTTGGACACGCAGCACAGTTCCGCTGGCCGGATGGAGAATTACATTTCTCAGGATGGTTGAGGCTAACCTCTTTGGTGACCCTACCGCTCCTTGCCGCGCTGGTTCACCGGCAGGTATTGGCGTTCCAGAGCGTTGCCCCCACGTCAGCTCCGGTTCTCAACAACGGCTCATCCACCGCGGGAGGGTTGGCCCTCGATAGCGAAGCACTGCTAGATTTGCTGCACGGCATCGAATCTGCACGCGACCTCCCTCCATCCCTGATTCTTGCGTCCTCAAAACTGGCGAATCTCCTGAACGTCGATATCTGCGCTGTGGCATTGTCCTCCAGCGATGCCCCTTTGAACCTTAACGTCGTCGCGCTCCACCCACCGAACGCCGCGCAGATCGAAACCCCGACCCTCGTCCTCGAGGATTATCCGGTGCTATCCGAAGTCTACACCCAGAGGCGCGCGCAGGTCGTGCCGGTGTCATCCCGCACCCTCTGGCTAACGGCCCTGTACAACAAATTGGGCGTCCAAAATACCGGACCGTTGGCGATTGTGCCCTTGTCGGACAGAGAGGAATCGATAGGCCTGTTGCTGCTCAGCAATCCGGACAGCAAACAGCGTTGGTCCGATGAGGCGTTGAACACACAGCAGCTCGTTGCAGCGCTACTAGGAACTTCCATTGCACGCGCGCGCAAACGGACACAGGATATGTCGTTTCTGTCAAGGCTCCGCGGTTCGGATACCGAGCGCCAGCAATTGGAGATTGAGCTAGAGCAGGCACGCTCTGACGTTCAAGTGTTCGATGAGCGGATCGCGGTGCTGACACAAGAGATTGAATCGCGCGACAAAGAACTTGCGCGTCTCAATCACGAGTTGGCGTCGCAGCCCCGTGGCTTGACCGAAACAGAGGCCAGTTTCTGGCAAGAGGAAGTGCAGGAATTGGTCAAGGAGCGGGAGACGCTGCACGAAAAAATCCAGGAGCTAACGCACGACCGCGAGATGCTGTTAGAAGAACGTGGGACTTTGACGAGTAAGCTGAGTCAACTCAAGGCCGATTTGGACGCTGCCGTCGAGGCGCGCGTGGAACTGGAAGCCCACGTAGCGGCGCTGAAAGAACAAGCTGCACGTACAGAAGAGGCACTTGCCGAGAACGGTGCAGACACCCAAAGTCCTGCGGCGGTTGGCCTCGTCGTCGTCGATGAAAATGGCATCATCACCATGGCAGATGCTATGGCGCGGCAGATGTTGCACCTGCCGGGTGGCGACGTGACCGGTATCCCCATCAACGGCGCTTATCCCGATCCTCGGTGGACGCAGACGGTAGATGCGCTGCTCACGCGGGATGTCCCCAACAGCCTCAAGCGTGCGCACCTCACATTGACCATCGAACAAGCCACTGTCGAGGCTGATCTGGTTGCCCTGGTAGGCCGCGACGGGCAACCCGATGGGTTGGCGATCACGCTGCGCACCCCTGAAAGCGATGCGGAGCGCCAGGAGGCCATCGTCAGCCTGGCCCACGAATTCCGCACCCCGATGACGTCCATCACCGGCTACACCGATCTCTTGCTAGGAGAACAGGTCGGCATTTTGACAGAGATGCAGCAGCAGTTCCTTGAAAGGGTCAAGGCCAATATCGAGCAAATGAACCAACTGCTCAACGATCTGGTGAGTACGGCCTCACCGGACAGCCGGCCCATCGAACTCTCACCCCAATCGGTCAATCTCATCGAGATTATTGAAGAGGCCGTCATGGGGTTGGCAGCGCGTTTCCGCGAGCGCAAGTTGGCCGTGCGCCTCGATCTGCCACCGGAGCTTGCCGCCGTGCGCGCCGACCGCGACAGCCTTTACCAGATTCTACTGCGGCTGATTTCGAACGCGGCGTTGTGCTCCCGAGAAGGCACCGAGATCGTCATCAGCGCAGGCGAAGATGAATCCTCCAAGAGCGGCAAGTACATCCGCATCTCGGTGATGGACACGGGTGGCGGCATCGCGCCGGAGGACTATCCCCGCGTCTTCCGGCGTTTCACGCGTGCGAGCCAGCCGCTCATCCAGGGGATGGGCGAGACCGGCGTAGGTATGGCAATTGCAAAGACGTTGGTAGAGGCCAACGGCGGGCGCATTTGGGTAGAAAGCCAACCCGACATAGGCAGTACGTTTAACTTCATTCTGCCGACGAATCATCTGAAAAAATAACGAGGTTGAATCTGGTGGAAGGCCGTCCGCTAATCCGCCTTTTAGGCGCAATTCTTACGGGCATCTTTATCCTCGGCATGGTGCTGGGGAGTGTGCTGCTGGTACAAGTGGATCCCATGCTGATTGCACTACAGCGTCCGACGAGCGTGATCCAGCTCCCAACGACGACGCTCTACCCCACGCTTCGCCCAACGACGACGGGCACACCCCCGACGCCAGGCCCGTCACCTATACCCACGGATACGCCAACGCCGGTGCCGTGCGTTCGCCCGGCGGATTGGCTGCCCTACACAGTTGAGGTAGGCGACACGCTCGCGCTGCTGGCCACGGCAGCACGCAGCAGCGTTTATCTGCTGATGCGGGAGAACTGCCTGACCAGCTCAGACATTCAACCTGGAGATGTAATTTATCTACCGCCACTGGCATTTGCAACCCCCACAGCGGTGCCGCCGCGTTGCGGGCCGCCGTCATGGTGGAAACTTACTGTGGTGCAGCCCGGCGACACTTTATACAGCCTGGCGCGGCGTTATGGCACAACCGTCGAAGAAATCCGCTGGGCGAACTGTCTGGTCGGCGACAAAATTGTGGCGGGACAGCGGATCTTCTTACCACCGACAATGGTTGTGCCGCCGACGTCTACACGCACGCCGTCGCCCACGTTCACCCCCACGGGAACCGCTACCCCGACGTGGACGCCAACCCCCACCGTGACGGGGACACCTACAGCGACGCCGACGTTGACGGCGACGCCTACGGTGACGGCATCACCCACCGTATCACCGACGGTAACGGCGTCCCCGACGGTAACAGCGTCCCCCACCGTCACGCCGACGGAAGAGACGGTCACGCCGACACCGACACCGACGCCCACCGTATCTGAGACGCCATCCCCCACCCCGACGCCGACGGCTACGCCAATCCCAACGCTCCCGATACCGAGCGAAACACCGACACCGACGCCGGGCGGGTAAGTGCTGTGCAGGTCGCGCTACGTGCCTGGTACGGCATTCTACTGCACATCCTGCTCGCGATGTTGCTCGTATCGTGCGCGCCGGCACTGCCTCAAGAGCCAGCGTCGCTAAACGCAGCCCCTTGGGAAGACATCGTCATTGACGGCGGGCCGCTGCCAACGCGAGCGGTTACAGAGACACCGACGGAGACGCTGACGGCATCGCCGTCTCCCACCCTCGCGCCTACTGCGACCGCCACACCAGCGCCCACACCCTCCGCAACGCCGACACCGCGCCCCACAGCATCGCCTACGGAAATGCCACAACATACACCACCCACGACACGCGCGGCACGACCTACTACGATGCCGCGTGCAGCATCGTCATCATCTCACATAGCAGAAATCGAGGGAGAGCTTTCCGAAGCGCCGTTTTCTGAAACATCACTTTCTGAAGCGCCGCTTTCCAAAGCGCCACTCTCTACCCTCCCTACACCCGAACCGCCGCCGATTTCCCTGGTCATCCAGAGCGAACCCGGCGCAAACGGCCACCCCACGCTGGTCGACTTTTGGGAGGGGCAAGCAGAGTTCGCGCTCGACGTGATCGACACAGGATTGCCGATGGGTGAGTCCGATACGCTGGTGATGCACAACGGTGAGTTGTGGTCCTACGTGCATGCCAGCGCCGCATCTGCCGGTACCGTGGATCGTTGCGGCGACCCCGTGCCCTTCCCCGGTTGCACCGTCATCTACCGCAGCGTCGATGGCGGTATGACGTTCTCGCCAGAGACGCCAGTGACCTGCCAGTTCGAATGCGCGACGTGTCCCTGCGTCTCGGAAGTCGATCACACCGAGCAACAGCAGTACCCACGCGTCGCCTACAACGGCGCGACGTTCTTCCTCGTCTACGAATACCTGGGACGCGCGCGTCTGCGGCGCTCGACGGATGGCCTGACGTGGAGCATGCCGGAGCGGGTCGCCGATACGGGGGTGTGGAAGCTATGGCTGCGCACCTGCCGCAAGGAAGAACGCATCCATGCGCATCCCTTTGTGCCGTATGAGTTCGAATGTCTGGCCGGAGGCCCGCCCGGCATTCTCGTCGAGGGGGGACGGCTCTACATCTTCGTGGGGCTAGGGCAGAATCCAGGGGGAATGGGCTGCTACACCGGCAGTGTGACGACGACGGGCGAACAGTTGACGCGCTGCCAGCACAATCCGCTGTTTGTGGGGGCCGGGGAATACGGCCCGCCGGAAGAAAAAGGAGCGCAGACCAATCCATACTTCGATTTCCGCACGATCAGCTCCGCCGAGGTCCAGCGCATCGGATCGCAGGTCTACATGCTCTACGAGGGTGTACGCGGCCCCGGCCCCGGAGACGGCGGAGACACGCAGTTCGGCCTGGGACTGGCGCGCAGCCTCACGCCCTCCATCGACGGCCCGTGGGAGAAGTACCCCGGCAATCCCATCCTCGTCGACCAGCCCGGTAACATCGGGTTGGGTCACACGGACCTGGTCGTCATCGAGGGGCAGACATTTTTGTACACATCGCTCAACGGCTACACGCGCAGCCGGTTGGCGCTGGTGTGGAAGTAGTTCAACGGATTGAACGGATCAAACGGATAGGTTGTTACCGCTCCAAGGGGATCGCCAGATCCCCGGCTATGCAGGCGTCGGGGATCTGGCGATCCCCTCCAAGCATCATTTATAGTCGTCGAACTAAACCACAGCTATCGGCGTCGATTCCCACTCGAAGAACCCACGCGTGGCAATGGTGCAGTCGGCGATTTGTTCGGCTGCCGCCAGCGCCTCCGCAAGCGTCGCCGCACTGTAGAAACGGCGGGCGAGCGCACCCAATGGCGCATCCCACGTCTCCAGAACGTCCAGCAGGTCTTTATCGCGTGGGACAAAACGATGGTCGGCCAGGAAATGATAGCGGATCATATCGTGCACCGCCAGGCCGAGGATCATGCGCGACGTCCCGGGGCGTGTACCGGCGATGTCCGTCGCATCTTCGTACCGCGCCGCGGCCCTGTAGCGCGCGGTGGTGAGGGCTTCGGTGCCGAGAACAGGCGGGGTCTGCAACAACTGGCGGGCGCGCGCCTGCAAACCGGCCATCACGCCATCACAATCGAGGATGGTGAAGCCGGTACTCAACATGTGGGCGGTGATGGGGCATGCGTCGCGCTGTTCGGCGGCGAAGTAATCCGGCACTTTTTTCTCAGGATTGATGAAGATTTCCGCCGGGACGCCGTTGAAGAATTTCTGCACCCGCTGCCGTTGCAGTTCACGGTGAATCACGTAAATGTCGAGGTCGCTGGATGGCGCAGGATTGCCGCGCAGAATCGTGCCGCTGACGACGATGCCCCGCGCATCGGGGCAACGTTCGAGGATAAACCGGACCGCCTCACGCAGCGCTTCTGCATACGGCGCGGGCAGATCTGGCCAGCGGCACTGCGCGAACAGGCTTTCGCTGTGAGCAGCCATCTATGCCGCCTCGGGTTGTCCGCGACCGGGTGCCAGACCTAACCGCACGAACAGCCACGGTGCGCCAGCACCACCCCAGAAGCCCATCAACGCGTAGCGGATGAAGCGGAACAGCAGGGCCGGTTCCAGCGTAGAGAATGCCGCGCGCAGTCCAGCCCACAGCCCGACGATCACCGCTGCGCCCACAGCGTACCGCATCACCCGCTTCCACAGCGCGCCATCTGCCTCAAAACCGATCCAGCGCGCCTGTAACACAAAGCCGATGCCCATCCCCAACAACGTCGCGCCGCCGGTCACGCCATCCTCGGAGGGGAAAACGAGCATCAACGGGATGGAGAACGCCGCCACGAGCGCCAACTGCGCGCCGACCCCCATGCCGGCCAGCCATTGTTCGCCGCGCTCGCCCCATCGCAGGTATGCGAAGAGCAAAAGCGCGCCGATGACGTAGCCGCCGAGCAGGTCGTGCGGGAAATGGACGCCCAGGTACAGGCGCGACAGCGGCACGCACACGATCAACACGCCCGCCACAATCCACATCCAGGTGCGGCGGACTTTCGCCGCCAGATAGCCCCACACCGCGAGTGTGTTCTGCGTGTGACCGCTGGGAAAACCGCCGGAACCGCCCACGTCGGAGTAGGCCCATACCCGGGCGTCATAGATCGCCGGGCGCGGTTGAGCGGCGAACACTTTCGCCACCGCATTTACGTAGGCGGAGACGAGAAACAAAAGGGTCACCCGCGCGCCGAGGCGACGATCCAGACACCAGTAGATGAGTGGCAAGAATAGCAGAAAGAAAAGTTCATCGCCGGTAAACGTGAAGGCTCTGAAGAGCACGTCCAGCGCCGGGCGAAATTGTTGCAGCCACAGAATAAATGCGATACCCCAATCCATCAACGGTTGCATAGTAAACCCCTTCCTGAAATCATGGTTAAGCTTGCCCCAACACCCGCTCCGACGGCTTGCTGAAGAGACTGTCCGGCGCCTGGGGAGGAACGAGCAACAGCAGTTTTCCTGGCTCAATGCCAATCGTGGCCGGTGTATCGCCGTAAGGATCCCCATCCAGGTGCACAGCAACCGAGGGTGTGGTCTGGACGTTCATCGTGCGCGCCAGGGCATGCATCACTTTGGGATCGTACTGGTGACGCCCGCTAAACACATGCATCAGATGTCGCAGAATATAGGAGAATCCCAAACCTTTGAAAACAAAGATATCCAAAAGCCCATCGTCCATCCGAGCGCGCGGAGCGATGTTGAAGAAAGCCGCATAGAGCTGGATATTGCTGGCAAGGGCCATCAACGCGCGGGTACGGAAGGTGCGTCCCTCAATGACAATGCGCGAACGCACCCCGCGAAACTCCGCCGCAACCGTAAATCCCGCAATGATGTAGGGTAAGGTACGCAACCGCTTGGCGATACGCGGGCGCGGTTCTATGTACGCGGCGATTTCGGCGTCCAATCCCAACCCGGCCCAGCAGACGAAATAGCGTTCGTTGATCACACCCGCATCCACCCGTTGCACGCGACTGCTGCACAACGCCTCCCCTACATCACGCACGTACAGCGGTGCAGCAACAGAGAGGAGGGGCATACGCAACTGGTGCGCCAGGATGTTGCCGGTACCCACGGGAACGATGCCAAGCGCCGTCGGCGCACCCGCCAGGCCATTGACGGTCTCGTTGATGGTGCCGTCACCGCCGGCCACCAGAACGATATCCAGCCCGTCCTCAACAGCACGTCGCGCGTAGTAAGTGGCATCGCCGGGCTGCGTCGTTTGCACCAGGTCCATCTCCCAGGCATATTTGTGCATGTATTCCGCCAGGCGTTTTAGCGTACGGGTCATATCCCACGGGCCGGCAGTGGGATTGTAAATCAGGAGCGTTTTATACTTCATTGGCGCGTCAGGTTCCTTCCCCACGCTAGACGATGTGTGGTACGGTGGGAGTATAACACAAGCCCTAATAGAAGCAATTGTGGTGAGCCGTCAGCGATCAGCTTTCAGCAGTCAGCCATTGAGAGCTAATAACTGATAGCCGATCTCCAGAAAAGCCAGGGTGATGCCGGCGAACGTCAGCCAATCGGTGCGGCGCATATGCAGGTCGCGCCAGACGGTGCGCTGTACGGACTCGGAGTCCGGTGTCTGCACAGGAGCGCCCAGCCCGCGCGCCGCCAGTGCCAGCGTCAGCCGGTCGCTCATCCGCAGCGTACCGATGATGACGGCGACCAGTACGGGTAAGTAATTGCGGAAACGGCGGAACAGATTGCCCTCTGCTACCCATCCACGCGCAGCCTGCGCTTGGCGCACCGTCACAAAAAGCTGCTGGATCGCCGGGAGAAAGCGCAGCATCAGGCTGAGGGTCAACCCCCACGTGTACGGCAACCCCAGGCGGACGCAAGCCTGGACGAGCGCACGTTGGTCGGTGGTGAACAGCAACGCGCCAACGATGAAGGCGATGAGCAGTGCGCGCGTGGCATACAGTGCCGCCTGTATGAGACCGCCCACCGTCAATCGCAGCGGTCCAACAGACACAAGCACATCGCCGGAAGGGGCGAAAAACGGCTGTAGCACCAGGATCAGCACGATCAACAACGCCATCTGCCGCCACAAACGGCGCAGCACACTCCAGGGGACACGATTACCAAGCAAGAGCATGTGCAGTCCCAGCAGAAGCGCGCCTTGCACCGCCGCGTTGGGTAGCAGGAACGCCGTAACAAAACCCAAAAGCATTCCCCACAACTTGACGCGAGGATCGAGCCGGTGCAGCCAGGAATCTCGGTGGACGTAGAAATCGAGTGCCACGCTCATGGCCTTGTCCCCGTGACGTGGCCCAAAACCTCATCCGGCGCGCCATCGGCGACCACGCGCCCGTTTGCCAGCGCCACCACGCGATCGGCGCGAGCTGCCAGCTCCATCTCGTGGGTGACGATGACGAGCGTCACCCCGGCAGCCCGGCGCTCGGCCAGCCACGCCATAAGGCGCGCCCACTCGCGTCCGTCGAGGCCCACCGCCGGTTCGTCCAGCGCCAGGATGGGCGTATCGAGCGCGGCGAGCGCGGCGAGCGTGACGGCGCGCTGCGCGCCGTAGCTCAGGATAGACGGCGGCGTCTGCGCGAATGCGGTCAGCTCGAAACGCGCCAGCACCCGTTCCACGCGCCCGGCGACGTCGGCGAGGTGCAAGGCACGCACGCCAAACGCCACTTCCTCGTAAACCGTCGCGGCGAAAAGCTGCTGCTCCGGTCGCTGGAACAGAAAGCCTACATCGCGGGCCAGGTCGCCGGTGGTGCGCCCGACAGCATCTTTCCCGTGGATACGCACCGCACCGCGCGCCGGGCGCAGCAGGCCGTTGAAGTGCCGCAGCAGCGTGCTCTTCCCGGCCCCGTTTGGTCCAATGATGGCGACGAACTGCCCCTGCAGAATCTCCAGGCTGACGCCGTGCAGCGCGGCGTGCCCGTCGGTGTAGGCGAAGTGGACGTCCTGCACTGAAATAACAGGTGTCGCAGATGGTGTGCCGGGCGCTTCCAGGGCGGGCCACAGGTGGGGCGAATAGAGAATCCCGGCTTCGACCAGTTGCGTTTCATCCCGCAGAACCTCGGCAGTGGACACGGGTGACGTCGCCGTACCACCGGTGAGAAGAAGCGTTGTTGGCGCTAATGCGGCAGCCTCCGGACGAAAGGTCGTCAGCAGCAAGGTCACGCCGCTTTGCGAGAGCGTTGCCAGCGCCGTAAGAACTTCGGCGCGGCCCTGCGGATCGAGTCCGCCGAGTGGTTCGTCCAGCAGCAGAACGCGCGGTCGCATGGCCCACACTGCCGCCAGGGCCAGCCGCTTCTGCTGCCCGCCGGAGAGCGCCCACGGTGAGCGCACCCGCACGTCGAGCAGCCCAAAACGTGCCAGCGCCTCCTCCACCTGCGCGCCGATGTGCTGCGGTGGAGTTCCAAGGGCTTCCAATCCCCAGGCGATTTCATGTTCGACGGTGGGGTTGAAAAGCTGTGTAGCGGCGTCTTGGAAGAGCAAGCCGACCGCGCCGGTTGGCGGCCTCGCTGCCAGAACGTCGTATCCGGCTGCGCGCACCACGCCGGAGATGCGACCGCCGGTATAACGGGGCGCCAGTCCTGCCAGCACATGGCACAGCGTGCTCTTCCCGCTGCCGCTGGCGCCCATCACCGCCAGCGCCTCGCCGGTTTCCAGGCGGAAGGCAATGTCCCGCAACGCTTCGGTCGCTGGGAGATCCGGTCCAGGCGGCGGGTAGGCGAAAGTTAAATGTTCTGCTACGAGCATACACTCTCTCTGATAGTGATTCTATGTTCCGAGTTCCGACAGGATCAACAGGATTTCCAGGATGAAAACTGCGCTTATCCGGTTGGCCTTGTAAATCTTGTCCAGACAAAAAAGCACGGAGGAGGGCCACGCCTCCTCCGTGAAGCAGTGATTATCGGGTTACTCTGCGCGGCGCGAGCGGGATTCCAAAGGCGGGTAAGCACGGCGCACGGCCAGGTACAAGGGGACGCCGATCAACCCACCGCTGATGCCTTGCAGGGCGTTGGGAAGCAATTCCACAGTGGCAGCGCCAATGCCGACCAGGAATATCCCGGCGACAAAATAGCCAGCGACGACGATGGCTGCGCCGGCGACGACGGATAACAGCACCGTCATCGCGTTGATGCGCTTCTGCACGATCCAGCCCATCGCCAGGCCTTGTGCTCCGTGGATGAGCAGGGAAAAAATCGCCCACTGCGGGTAGCCGAGCACGTCCGCCATCGCCGTACCCATACCGCCGGCGAACAGCGCTACCCATGGACCGAACGCATAGGCTGTGAAGGTGATGGCTGCGTCGCCCAAGTGCACGTACCCGTTCGTTGCCGGGATCGGAATCCGTGCGAGCGCTGTCAGCACAAAAATCAACGCCCCCATCAGGGCAATCAAGGTCATACGACCGATATCTACATCACGCGACATCTATCCCTCCAAAAGAGTTTTGTAGGCATTCATCAGATAGTCCTGATCATAACATACTCAGTGCCTCTGACAAGGACCGCTCAAGACTACAAAAGTCTTGCGCGCCGCCTGATTTCGCAAAAATGTGCGCCGGACACGAGACCTGCACTTACAAACTCTGGCTGAGACTTTTGTAGTCTGTCTCAATCCTCGTCATCCTTCTGTGACCACGGCACCCGCGAGAGGATGGCGTCTTTCGCACCCCGCGCGTAGCCGGAGAGCTTATCCAACTGCTGCGAAATCCCGGACGGCTGCCGCTCGATGCAGTACGCCACACCCAAAGCCCCTGGCCCGGTATGGACACCCAACTCTGTCGGCACGTGCAGCAGATATGTTTCGACACAGTGGAGTAACTTTTTCAGTTCTTCCAGCACATAGGTGCCTTCGGTTTCATCTTCAGCATAGTGGACGGCCAAATGAACGGGATTATCCTGAACCTCGTCTACGACTTTCTCGATCACCGATGCGATGCCCTTGCTGCGCCGGCGCGCCTGTCCGGTCAAACTCACACGATTGTTTTGCACCCGAACCAAAGGGCTAATTTTGAGCAAGCTGCCTACTGTACTCGCCGCGCTGGATAATCGTCCACCCTGGAAGGCGTATTTGACCGTTTCCAACAACGCGACCACACCCGCATTCGGGACGGCAGCACGCGCGCGCGCAGCGACTTCATCCAACGAGGCGCCTTCAGCAGCTGCACGCGCGGCTTCCAACACCAAAAATCCTTGCCCCATTGCCGTCGTCTGGGAATCAACAACCACCACCGGCACAGGACTTTCATGGCCTGAGATCTCCGCCAGGTTACACATACCGCTTTGCTTACCCGCCACGTGGATCGCGACAATGCCCGATGCCCACTGCGCTTGCCTCCGATACACTTCGAGAAACACCGGCATAGCCGGCACGCTGGTGGAAACGGCCATATCGGGATTGGCACGTAGCTGCGCAAAAAAAGTCTCCGGGTTCATATCAATGCCCGAACGATACGAGACTTTGTCCATGTTGACCCAGATAGGCACAACTTCAATCTGATATTCTTGGCGTAGGGCTTCAGGGATGTTTGCAGCCGAATCAGTAACAATAGCAACACTCGGTTGTGTACTCAACCTGACCTCCTGATCATTGGCATTTCTCGCAAATCTTAGTAAGATAGTGTATCTGATTGATCACTAAATGCAAATGGATTGAGGAGGGCGCGATGGCGCGCGTAGCAGTTTTTGTGGGATTGATCGTTGATGAGGCGGAGAATCCAGTGGACGTGACCTACGTTGGCGGTGTGCCCCATTACGTGGTCAACGATGCTGGCTTTTCGCGGCACATCCCGTCAGAAAAAGTAGATCGACAGGTGCTCAATGTGATGCAGGAAGGCGTGCTCGAAAACCGAGAAATGGTAGTACAGGGAATGCTCCAATTTCTGGGGAAGGATGATCTTTTCACAAAAGCCGCCGTCGATGCCTCGATTGGGCAGATGCCGGAGAACATCAATGCCCTGCTTGACACAGGATTGCCCGAGGATGCACGACAGTGGCTTGGTCTGATGGGACTTCGCGTCGTGATCGACTTCCACGGTGATGTGATTGACGTTGTTATGCCCGGCAGCATCGAGTCAGACGAATAAAACGATGCCCCACACTTTCGCTCCACCCCTGACCACCCCATAAAAAAGCAATCCCCCTCGTAGAGGGAGATTGCCGGATGGCCCCAAGGGAAGTCGAATCCCTGTTTCCGGCTTGAGAGGCCAGCGTCCTAGGCCACTAGACGATGGGGCCAAGCGACCGGAATTGTAGCAGAAACCCTACTTTTGTCAACCATTGTTTGCGTGCAGCCTGCTTTCGGTTACAATCTTACGTACTAAACCGTGAAAATGACCGTTCGGATTTGGGGTAAAAAAGCTCTTACACGCCGCTGCATACACGCTCTCCCCCTGGTAATGTGGGGAACTATTGTGGTAAATGGAGGTAACTATGCGTAGGTCCGTTCGATTCATTCTTGCTGTAATAGGTGTGATGATGTTGACTGCTCCCACAGTCGCGGCGCCACCAGTCCCACAGCTTGGGGTGCCGGTGACGGTAGCAGAGGAGGGCTTTACGCCGTGTTATTCAGGATGCGGCGCCGTATACGGTGTCCCCTCAAGCAATCCCGACTATGAGCAAACTCTAGTTGAGCTGGTCAACGCTGCGCGCACCGCACAGGTTCCGCCTGTGCCTCCGCTCAAACGCGTCTCTCTGCTGGATGATTCGGCGCGTTACCACGCAACAGACATGGCTGTGGACGATTATTTCACGCATAACACGCAGGACCGCGTCGGTGGCACTTTACAGGTGGTTTGTAGCTTTGATCAACGTATATCAACGTACTATACTTCCTGGAGAATTCTCAGCGAAAACATTGCTGCCCTTTCTTCGACTCCCCAGGAGGTCATGAATATTTGGATGAACAGTTCCGGCCACCGTGAAAATATCTTGCGAGCAGCGTCTTGTGAAATTGGGGTAGGGTATTACGAGGGCGACGGCCAATATTCCCGTTACTGGGTACAGGACTTCGGATGCCGCAGCGGCGTCTATCCCATCATCATCAACAACGAAGATGCCACCACGGACGATTACCACGTCAATCTCTACATTTACGGCAGTGGAACATGGCCCGAAATGCGGTTGCGGAACAACGCCGAGGCCTGGGGCGACTGGCAGTCATTCCAGTCGCAATTGCCCTGGGAGTTGCCGATGACAACCGGCGAACACACCGTGTGGGTAGAAATGCGTAACGGCACCCAGACAACGACCAGCAGCGACAGCATCTATTCGACGTGGACGCCGCCGCTCCCCACACTCAATGTCGTCCCGACCACCGTCGCCTTCGTGTATGACGCGGTGACCGGCAGTCTGACCCCGCCCGCACAGGACGTTACGCTGACCAACAGCACCACCGAGGATACAATCACCTGGATTTTGGCGACCGAGGGCGACTGGTTCACCGTCACCCCAACAACAAAAACAACGCCGGGCACGTTCACCATCGCGCCGACGACGTTTACGACGCAGACGAGCGCAACGTATACCGGCGCGGTCACGGTGACGGCGACCGATCCACCGGACACAGTGGACGCGGTACACCGCATCGACGTGACGTTGGACGTCCGTGCGCCGGCATTGGGCGGTCTGCCGGACGCGATCACCTTCACGTACAGCATCCCCTCGGAACAACTCCTTCCGTCTTTCTGGACATTGACGCCACGCAACGTGGGCAGCGACCATCCTTTGCAGTGGAACGTGACCGGTGATGCACCCTGGATGCAGATTGTCCCACTGAGCGGAACGACGTCCCAGAGCTTCACCGTTACGCCCGTCGATTTTGAGACGTTATACGTTTTCTTGTATACCGGCACACTGACCGTCACCGTGGATGATCCCACCGGTGTCGCCGGGTCGCCGCACCAGGTTCACCTGGCACTGGAAGCGGTGGATGAAGCATTCAGCTATGTCTACCTGCCCTTGGTCAATCGCAATTTCTAGGGCGAGAGGTCAAAATCTGTCAACGGATTGAACGGATGCGAACGGATTTTTAGTTTCCGATTCACCATTCGCCATTTACCATTTGCCATTTTCGAGGAGGATTATGGAGCCCATTGCACTTATCGCCGCCGTAGCCGCCGACCTGGCGCTCGAATTGCCGCGCGTCGAGTCCGCCGTCCGCCTGCTGGATGACGGCAATACCGTCCCCTTCATCGCCCGCTATCGCAAGGAGATGACCGGTTCGCTGGACGAGGAGCAACTGCGGCAGGTCTCCGAACGGTTGGGCTATCGCCGTAACATGGAGGAGCGCCGAGAGACAATCCTGCGCAGCCTGGAAGACCAGGGGGTGCTCACGCCGGAACTGCAAACCGAAGTGGAGGCCGCCGACACGTTGCAACGCCTGGAAGACCTCTACCGTCCCCACAAGCTCAAGCGCCGCACGCGCGCGACCATCGCCCGGGAAAAGGGCCTGCAACCCCTGGCAGACCTCGTTTTGGCGCAGACGCTCGAAGGTGATCGCGACACGCTCGCGCAGCCCTTCCTCACGGACGACGTCCCCAGCGTAGACGAAGCCTACACGGGCGCGCGGGACATCGTCGCCGAAGCCATCGCCGATGCGCCGGAAGTTCGCGCCGACATGCGCCGGCTGGTACAACGGCATGGCACGCTAAGCGTCACCGTCGCCGACGAGAGCAAGGACCCCAAGGGCGTCTACCAGATCTACTACAGCTTCTTCGTGGACTTTCGCGGGCTGCGCCCCCATCAAATCCTTGCCATCAACCGGGGCGAGCGCGAAGGCGTGCTCAAGGTCAGCCTGGAAATCCCCGAAGCGGAGGCGATGGGCATCGTCGCGCAACGATATCCCAGCGATGCGGGTAGCCCGCTGATGGACGATCTCATCGAAGCGCGCAAGGACAGTTACAGCCGCCTACTCTTTCCTGCTGTAGAGCGCGAGATGCGCCGCGAGCTGAGCGACATGGCCGACGAACACGCGATTGGCGTGTTTGCAGCCAACCTAAAATCGCTACTGTTGCAGCCGCCGCTGCGCGGACAGACGGTACTGGGCATCGATCCTGGATATCGCACGGGTTGCAAAGTCGCGGTGGTCGATCCCACGGGTAAGGTGCTGGACACGCGCACGATCTACCCCGAGCGCAACAAGGCGCAGGCCAAAGCGACCCTGCGTCACCTGGTGCAACAACACGGCGTCACTGTGATCGACATCGGCAACGGGACCGCCAGCCGCGAGACGGAGATGCTGGTGGCAGAATTGCTCAACGAGGCCAAACTGAAGGTGAAATACACCATCGTCAGCGAGGCCGGGGCATCGGTCTACTCGGCATCGAAGCTGGCGCGCCAGGAGATGCCCGACCTGGACGTATCCTTGCGCGGCGCAGTCTCCATCGCACGGCGCTTGCAGGATCCGCTGGCCGAGTTGGTCAAGATCGATCCACAGGCCATCGGCGTGGGCCTGTACCAGCACGACGTCAACCAGAAGGCACTGGCGGAGACGCTGGACACGGTCGTCGAATCGGTGGTGAACACGGTGGGCGCGGACCTCAACACGGCGTCGCCCGCGCTGCTGCGCTACATCTCCGGCATCGGCCCCAAGCTGGCAGAGACGGTGGTGGCGCACCGCGATGCCCACGGCGCGTTCGACAACCGCGAAACGCTGCGCCAGGTCTCTGGCCTCGGCCCGAAGACGTTCGAGCAGGCCGCCGGCTTCCTGCGCGTGCCGGAAGGCGGCGATCCGCTGGGCAACACGCCTATTCACCCGGAAAGCTACGATGTCGCCCGCGCGGTGTTGGACCTGCTCGGCTGTCCTCTGGGAGACCCTCGTCTCGCGGGTGAGATTGCCCAATTGCGCCGGGAGATGGACCTCGACGCGCTCGCGGCAGATCTCGGAACGGGTCGTCCCACGCTGGAAGACATCCTCGAGGCGCTGGCCCGCCCCGGACGCGACCCCCGCGACGGCCTGGAAGGCCCCGTTCTGCGCAGCGACGTGTTGAGCATCGAAGACCTGCACGAGGGAATGCAGCTCAAGGGCACGGTGCGCAACGTCGTGGATTTCGGCGCGTTTGTCGATATCGGCGTGAAGCGCGATGGCCTGGTGCACATCAGCCGCATGGGCGCAGGCTACGTCCACAACCCGCACGACAAAGTGTCTGTGGGCGACGTTATCGATGTAGAAGTGGTCGACGTCGATCTCAATCGTGGGCGCATCAGCCTGGCGCTGGTGGAATAAGAATAACAATCGCGAAAGGTGTGGTGCACTTCCGAAGTGCAACGCACCAGTTGCGGAAGGAGCACCATGCCTATCGGAAGTCTCGTCAACGCATTCACGGTGATTCTGGGCAGCACGATTGGTCTGCTGCTGCGGAAGAAGTTCCCGGAGAACATCAAAGCCATCATCTTTGAAAGCGTCGGCCTGGGCACGCTGGTGCTCGGTATGAAGATGGCATTCCAGGTTGAGGATTTCCTCATCTTCATCTTCAGCCTGATTTTCGGCGGCGTGGTAGGCGAGTTGATCCACCTGGAAACCTGGATGGAGGGGATGGGCGACCGTCTCAAGGCACGGCTGAAGAGCCAGGACGGGCGCTTCACCGAGGGGTTGATCACGGCTTTCCTCATCTTCTGCGTTGGCTCGATGACGTTCGTGGGGGCAATCAACGAAGGTCTCAATGGCGACCGCACCCTCATCCTCACCAAAGCGATCCTGGACGGCTTCACCTCGATCGCACTGGCGTCGGTCTACGGGTTGGGTGTGCTGCTCTCAGCGCTACCTCTGTTCATCATCCAGGCGGGCCTCACGCTGATGGCAGCGCAGTTCCAGAGTTTTTTCTCCGAACTGATCATCGACCAGATGACGGCGGTGGGCGGCGCCCTCATCCTGGGGATTGGATTGAACTTACTCGGCATCAAACGAATCAAGACGAGCAACTTGCTACCGGGGCTGGTGGTGGTGATCGTGTTGACGTTGATTTTTGGGTAGGCGGTGGGCGCTTCGCTTATGGTATAATGACCGATACTGAGAACTTGGAATCGTTCAGATGAACATAGAAGACATTATCGACGCCATACGTCATGATCGAATTAGGATCACGGATCACGCTGATGAGGAAGCACAGGCCGATCATCTCTCATTTGATGAAGTTTTCATTAGCATTTTCCAGGGCGAGGTCATTGAGGATTATCCAACGGACAAGCCCTATCCTAGTTGCCTGATTTATGGTCAAACCTTTCGCAAAGAACCCGTACACAGTGTCTGGGCTTATAATCAGACCAACCGGTGGGCAGTCTTGATAACAGTGTATCGACCAGATCCAAACCGCTGGATCGAATGGAAGAAAAGGAGGCCTAAAAATGTTACCTTTTGACCATTGCCCGGTATGTGGGCATGAAATGGTGAGGAAACAAGTTGAGAAATTGGTACGCGGCGGGAGACATACAGCGGTTGTAACCGTCATGGCCGAGGTATGCTTGCACTGCGGCGAAAGATTGTACTCCAAGGAAACTATCAGTCAATTTGAACAGATTCGTCTGCAATTAAGCCGACAAGAAACCTCACAATTTCAACCCCTGGGGCAGACATTTCAAGTTGCATTAACCGGAGCTTAGAAGGATGCTCTGGTGGTCTGGATGGCTAACCATAACCGAATAGGAGATTTCAAATCATGCACTTAGGCGACATCTTGAATGCCATCAACGAATGGGCGCTGGGCCTCATCAGCACGCTAGGCTATCCGGGGTTGGGGTTTGTGATGTTCCTCGAAAACGTTTTCCCCCCCATTCCCTCCGAAATCGTTCTGCCGTTGGCGGGCTGGCTTACCATTGGCGAGGGCGCAAAGTTTACGCTATTCGGTGTGACGCTCGTTGGGGCCATCGGCTCCGTCGCGGGCGCGTTCTTCTTCTACGGACTCGGTCGTTGGTTCGATGAACGCCGTGTGCGCTACCTGTTGCAACGGTTTGGCAAGTGGTTTATGTTGTCCGAGGACGATCTGGATACTGCGCTTGACTGGTTCGCGCGTTTTGGCGAATACGTTATCTTCTTCGGGCGGATGGTCCCCATCGTGCGCAGCCTGATTTCTGTTCCGGCGGGTCTGGCGAAGATGAACGTCCCACGCTTTACATTCTACACCGCGCTCGGCACGGCTTTGTGGAGTTTCCTGCTGGCGCTCGCCGGGCGTTTGTTGGGCGAAAGCTGGCCGATTGTGTCGGAAATCATCAACCAGTACGAACATGCTGTATACGTTCTCTGCGCTGTGGTCGTCATCGGCTTCTTTGGCTACCGTTTCTGGCAGAGACGGAAGAAAGCGGTCAGCGAGCAGCAATCGGCAATCAGTAATCAGTAATCAGGGATTGGGGATTAGGGAATAGGAATCTCCTGATTACTAGTCACCAATCCCCAGTTACCAGTTACCTATCCCCAAGAAGGAGAAAGTCCCATGCCTCCCATTATCCGCGTAGAACAAATTGGCGACTATGAAGGTCAGGAAGTGACCATCCGTGGGTGGGTGTACAATCGCACGCACAAGGGCAAGCTCGTGTTCCTGCTGGTGCGGGACGGCTACGGCTTCGCGCAATGCGTCGCCTTCAAGAACGATCTGCCCGCCGAGCTTTTCGACGCGATGGCGCACATCCCGCAAGAGTCGTCGGTCGTCATCACCGGCGTGGTGCGCGCCGACCCGCGCGCGCCCGGTATTCCCGGCGGCTACGAGATCGGCATCACCGGCTTCAAGGTGGTGCAGGCGGTGGAGGACGAATATCCCATCGCGCTGAAGGAACACGGCGTCGAATTTCTGCTCGATAACCGCCACCTTTGGATTCGCACGCCAAGCCAGTGGGCCGTGCTGCGCGTCCGCGCCGTCGTGATCGCCGCCATCCACGAGTGGTTGACCGACAACGGATTCATCCATATGGACACGCCCATCCTCACCCCGGCAGCCTGCGAAGGAACGACGACGCTCTTCGGCACCGAGTACTTCGACGAGGGCGTGGCCTATCTCGCACAGAGCGGGCAGCTTTACAACGAGGCCAACATCTTCGCCTTCAATCGCGTCTACTGCTTCGGGCCGACGTTCCGCGCAGAGAAGTCCAAGACGCGCCGCCACCTCACCGAGTTCTGGATGGTGGAGCCGGAAGTCGCATTCTGCGATCTCGACGGCGTGATGGAGATTGAGGAGCAGTTCGTCTCGCACATCGTGCAGACCGCGCTGAAGAAGTGCGCGCCGGAATTGAAGGCGCTGGGCCGCGACGTGAGCGCGTTGGAGCGCGTCACGCCACCCTTCCCGCGCATTTCCTACGACGACGCGCTGGCGATGCTCGCCGAAATCCGCGAGCAGACGGAGGACCCGGAGGCCAAGGCGTTGCTGGAAATCGAATGGGGCAGCGACTTCGGCTCCCCGCACGAGACCGCGCTGACCAAGAAGTTCGACAAGCCGGTCTTCGTCTACGGCTATCCCACCGTCGTCAAGGCGTTCTACATGGAGCCGTGGCCCGGTCGCCCGGAGGTCTGCAAGAGCGTGGACCTGCTCGCGCCGGAAGGCTACGGCGAGATCATCGGCGGCAGCGAGCGCATCTCCGATCCCGATTTGCTGCTGCAGCACATCCACGAGCACAACCTGCCGGAAGAGGCGTTCAAGTGGTACATCGATCTGCGGCACTACGGCAGCGTCCCACACAGCGGCTTCGGCCTGGGCGTGGAGCGCACCGTCACGTGGATCTGCGGCATCGATCACCTGCGCGAGACGGTCGCCTTCCCCCGGATGATCAACCGGGTTTACCCATAAACTTCTTTTTCGTCAGCAGATTTAGCAGATCAAGCAGATTTTTTATCATCTGCTAAATCCGCTTAATCTGCTGACAGAAATAGACCTGTCACCGGCGCAGCACCAGCGGCATGTAGACCCGTTGCACCGGCCACAACCCTACCATGCCCAGCGATTCGGTAATTGCCTCTTCACTCAGCGGCCACGTGAACGCCAGGATACGGATGTAGTCCGTGGTCGTCGTGGCCACCGTCATATTCAGCCGGTAGGTCTCCCCAGGCCACACCGTTGTGGTGAATTCCCACGTATCGGCGATGACGGTACTGACGACATCGCGCCCCAAACTATCCAGAAAACGTAACGATACCCCGGTAAGAATCTCCTCGCCGGTTAGTGTGCCCGGAATATCCCAGATGTCATTGCGATTCTCGTCGGCGAAAAACGGCCCCACGGTGAGGTGGAGTATGTTCGACAGTTTGATCGTGGTCCAGGCTTGCGGCGCTGCTGGCCATGCTTCACGGTTGCCCACACGGTCGGTGGCGCGGACGCGGAAGTAGTAGGTGCTGCCGTCTGTGCCGGTAAAGACGGCAGAGGTGGCGGTGGTCGAGGACTTCCACGGTTCCCACGCGCCGTCTTCGCCAACGCGCACCTGCACGTCGTAGAGCCAGACCCCCGACTCGTTATCGCACCCTTCCCACGTGACGGTGAACGACGGCGTGTACGTGAGTGGCGGCAGTGACCGGAGGGTCGAGATAGGAGGTGCGTTGGGCGTCTCCGACTCGATGGCGATGAGTGGGTCCCCGCCGATGATGTAATCACTCGGGTCGGAGAGCAGGTTGGCGGTCGCCCTCGGCAGCGTGAAGGTGTAGATGCCGTTCGTGGCTGTGAGTGTCTGCGTCGTCCCCCAGCGATTCACCAGCGTGGCATGCGGGAGCGTCGCGGGGAGGGTGAAGACGGAGGTCACAGGGTTGGTGTTCCACAGCACGCTGACCTTGCCACGCGGTGTCCCCCACAGGGTGACGCGCACGTTGGTCCCGGTGGGCACGCGGGTCGTGAAGGTCGGCGAGATCAAATACGTCGCGGCGACCTGAAACGCGCTGTAGGCAGGGCGCACGGAGCGGTCGTTGCGGATCAAGCCGAAATACTCGCCCATGTCGGCGTCATTGGTGCGGAAGAAAAGGTAACGCCCGGCGCCGGAAGCCAGGGCATTGGCATAGGCCTGGATCAGGTAAGCGGCAGCTTCCTCTTGCGTGGCCGCGTAATCGTACTTGTCGGTGTATGCCTTAGGATCCCCCCACACGGGGACGCCCGTTTCGGTAAGCCAGATCGGATGGTCGGAGACGTACACCTTCATTCGATTGCGGATGTGATTCACCAGGTCGTAGGTGTGGGCGGAACGGCTATAGGAATGCAGCGACATCACGTCGAAGAAGTCGTTGTTGGCGGGCGCGGTGGGGTCATCGTTGAGAATGTCGAGCACGCGCTCGAAATACGTCTTATCGGCCCAAAAGTGGAGGCCGGCATAGAGCACAGCACACTCAGGACACGCCGCTTTGGTCGCCTGGTACCCCACCTTGAGCAGTTGGGCGTAGTCCTGCTCGTCGCCACACCATAGCAAATCCCATTCGACCTCGTTCCACATCTCCCAGTATTTGACCTGGTTTTTGTAATGGGACACGACCGTGTACACGAACTCGGCCCACTGGTTGCCGTTGAAATTCGACGCCGTCCAGGGATGGTACAGGCCGATGGGCGGCGTCCGCGCCCACTCGTTATTCCAGGAAGTGTGCGATGACAACGTGTGCGGGAACACATCGCCCAACGGCGCGAGGAACGAGCGAGGCGCCGTTGGATACCAATCGCCGGATTGTTGAAGTGTTGTCGTGATTGGCTCCGTCACGCACGCGGTCGCAGCCCATTCAGGCGTCATTTCGAGGATGCCGATGATGTTCCCGATGCCCGCGTTGTGCAGGTCGTTCACCAAGGTGTCATACGCACCGAAGTCCCAGGCATTGTCTTCCGGCTCCAGGCGAGGCCAATTGAAGTCGAAGCGCTCCCAGCGCGATCCGGCCTGCACGGACAGCGGCAGGTAGTAGCGATCCTGTCCCGCAGGGCCGGGGTAGAACGAATAGCTGATCCCAGCCCTACCATCGGTATCGGTTACCGGTGGCAACAGCGTATCCGCTAGCGGCTGCGCGCCCACAGACGTAGTCATCAGCAACAAGAGCGTCATCCCCAATGCTAAAGCCAGACTTGATAAGATAGCCATAGTTCGCTTCATCCTTTCATCTCCCACTCGCCAGTGTCAAGACTACAAAAGTCTAAGCACGTACTGCGCCTTGTAAATCTATCGTTCAGCGTAGATGCTTGCTCAACCAGGCACCTCGTGAGACTTTTGTAGTCTGGCTCCGGCAAAATTACGATTGGTCGAGTTTAACAGGGATGGGCAAAGAGGCAAGTATAAGGCGCAAGAATCGTCAAGGATTGCGAGTCTGGGGCATCACGCGGGGCGCAGAAGCGCAAGCAGCATCAAGAAGAATAGCCTGCCCTGAAGTATACTCATAAGCGTTCAGCAGTCAGCGGTCAGCCAAAACGGTTTAAGGTACAACGGTTGTGTTGCGTTTATGGGTTCGTGAGTTGAAGGCTGAAAACTGATGGCTGACCGCTGAGAGCCATAATCAAAACCAAAGGGAGGTTACGATGGATACAGCAACATTTACAGTCAACGCCATTGGGCACGTCCGGGCAAGTGAAAGGGGGTTCTACCTGGACATCGCGCCAGAATATCGCCCGGCGCTCAATGGCCTGGACGGTTTTGGACACATCAACGTGTTGTGGTGGCTCCACCTCTACGACGAGTACCGCGAGATCGTGGAGTGCGACCAACCTTACAAACACGCCCCGGCCAAGCTGGGCATCTTCGCCACGCGCGCCCCGGTGCGACCTAACCCTATCGCCTTGACGACGGTCGCCGTGACGGGCATCGATCACGAGCAAGGGCGCATCTACATCGCCTACACCGATGCGGAGGAAGGTTCGCCCATCCTGGATATCAAGCCGTATCACCCCTGCGAGGACCGCATCAGGGACGTGGAACTGCCGGAGTGGTGCGCGCACTGGCCGCAGTGGGCCGAGGACTCCGCCGACTTCGACTGGGCCGCCGAGTTCGTGAACGCTCGCTGACGCCCGCGGGTAAATTCCGAAGGCGCAAGGACGATCCTTGCGCCGTTTTCATTTTGGAGTAGTGTAAAGCAGACCCAGTGGGAGGCAAAATTTCACACAAAGCCGCCAAGTGCGCCAAGTTTTTTTCTTTGCGTCTTTGTGTCTTTGTGCGAGCCACTTTCGTATTTTCTCGGGAAAAGGAGAAGCAGCTATGAAGGCAGATATTGTCGAAAAACCCACGATACTGTTGGTCGGCTTCGATTTCTTCGGCGACCCATTTCGCAGTTACGGCGGCTGGAGCGAGGAAAACGAGATCGGGCGGCTGTGGGTGCGCTGGATGGCGTATCTGGAAAACGCGCAGCCGTCCTTGCCGCACGTCTTGCCCCAACAAGCGATGTACGAAGTCCACATTTATCATCCCGAAACCTTGCAAACCGGGGAGTTCGAGGTCTTCGTCGGCGTCGAAGTCTCGGCGCTGGGCGAGTTCCCGCCGGAAGTCGTTATCAAGACACTGCCGGCGAGCCGTTATGCCGTGTTCACCCTCATTGGACAGGAAATCGTCTCCGACTGGACGTGGCAGCTCGATCGCGAGTGGCTGCCGGCGTTGGGCGTGCAGCGCCGCACCACGTACAGCATCCAACGCTACGACGCGCGCTTCAAGGGGATGGATGCCATCGACGAATCCGAGCTAGACGTGTACATCCCACTCAAAGACTGAGGCACTGATGGATGACATCACGGTGATGGTGCGCGCGCTGGAGTTCATCGAAAGCCACCTGCGCGAACCGGTGGGCGTGGCGGATATGGCAACGGCGGTCTCCTACTCGCTCTACCACTTCTGCCGCACGTTCAAGGCTGCCACACACTTCACCCCCTACGATTACCTGATGCGTCGCCGGATCGCCGAAGCGGCTCGGGACGTACTGGAGAGCGAGCGCAAACTCATCGACATCGCGTTCGATTACCAGTTCAACAACCCGGAGACTTTTTCGCGTGCCTTCAAGCGGGTGATGGGCCTGCAGCCCACGCAATGGCGCAAGCAAGGCAACGCCGGAGACCAGCAGTTTGGATATCGGCAGATCATGCCTCGCCTCACCGAGGCACACCTGGAACACCTGCGCCGCGGCATGCCGAGAAAGCCCAACGTCGAAGAGCGCCCGGCCCTCAGCTTGATCGGTGTGATGACGTTGGGGCGTGACAGCGCTGCCGCGTGGGAGAGGCTGCAGCGCGAGACGGCGGCGTGCGACCTTGCCGGGCACCGGTGGGGATTTCTACGGCTGGACGTGGTGCGCCGCCGAGGGCGGTGTCACGGCGACGATGGCGGCCCTGGCGAATTCCGGCGTCGACGCCGAGGCCGGCGCGCTCGTCGCCAAGACGCTGCCCGCCCGCACCTACCTGCGCGTGGCCCACCGGGGCGCTGCCCGCGACCTCGCGCTGATCCTCGATTATGCCTATCACATCTGGCTACCGCAAAGCGATTACCGCGCCGCACTGCCGTGGTACGTCGAGCACTACGGTGCAACGCCGGAACGTCCTGCCGACGG
Organism: Anaerolineae bacterium; assembly: GCA_049975385.1. Lineage (GTDB taxonomy): Bacteria > Chloroflexota > Anaerolineae > B4-G1 > SLSP01 > DSWT01. Next base: position 27,547 of record JBNGDO010000019.1, read on the forward strand.
CGTGTGGGACGTTTATCTGCCGGTCAAGCGCATCGACTGAGATGCGCAGACCGACCACGAATCAGGGAACGAACAAACAAATTCGGTTTCGGCCAGACCAAATACTCGCGTTAGCCGGGCGCCCATTCGTTTATTCGTTTTGAATTCGTTGTCGGCAAGCCGTTCCCCTGTAGTAACTATTTCTATCCGTGAAGATTCGTGGTCAACCTTCAAAAAACGACTGCCACATATGCCCGGCTACAACCCGCACTTCAGGGTGCGCCTCGGCCAACGCGCGCAGACGCGGGACGTGCGGCCCAAGCGCCAGCCGGTTGAGCCACTGCGGGGCGAGGTCGAAGTGCGCGTTGGTAGGCAGGGCGTCGGCGCACTGGAAGAGCCAGCGTTGCTGCACACCTGCGCCATCGCGGATCGCCACGCCGCAATGCCCGCGCGTGTGTCCGAAGAGTGGAATCAAGTACATTTCGGGCGTAAACGGCAGGCGGATCGCATCGAAGCCAAACCACGTAGCGTTAGGTTGCTCGTAGAGCGCCCAGCGCGGGCTGTGGGCAAAGTCTTGGGGATCGTAGGCCAGCGCCATCCCCCAACGTGGCCGTTGCAGAGCAGTGTACTCGCGCCGGTGGACGTGGACGTGCGCGTGCGGGAAGTCCGGCAGGCCGCCGGCGTGATCGAAGTGCAGGTGCGTCAGGACGATGTGGCGAACGTCCTCCGGGTGGTAGCCCAACCAAGCAAGCTGGCGCACGGCCGTTTGCTCAGGATCGCGGATGACGTTCAGCGCAGCGGAGAAGGCGCGCACCATCGGCCCGGGCGATGCGTAGTCGTGCAGGCCCATTCCTGTATCCACCAAAACGAGACCATGATCGGTTTCGACGAACAGACAGGGCGCGCCCACACGTCAACGGGGGAAATGGGGCGCCATAGGGACGCAGTTCAGGATGTGGATGGACATTGTGACTTCTCACCGCAGAGCACGCTGAGACCGCAGAGAGATGTGGGTAATCACCAGGAACCTGGTGTTTGGCTGAGATGAAAAGCCTCCCACGCTTCGAATTCACCCGGCCATTGGTAGCCATCAGGCGTCACACCCAGCACGCCCACACCGGTAATCGCCTGTGTATCGAGCGGGCCATAGACGTGCGGAAACAGCGTGGTGTCAACCAAATGCGCAGTTCCCCCTCCCGCGATAGGCGCGGGGGCTTCGTAGCGCACCTCCGAGGTCAGGCGCTCCGGGTCGATCTCCAGCAGGAGCACCGGCCCGGCGGCTTCCGCAAAGTAGTCATTGGCGACCGCGATGACCGACGGTTGAAGCGCGCAGTGGACGAAGCCGCAGTCCTTGAGACTCGCGGTGGTATAGACGTCGCCGCTCACGTGCGCGCGAAGGTCTGATTCCGTGACGATATGGTAGATCATGGTTTATCCTCCAGATATTGGTGACCTGCTTCTCGCGTTTCGCCCGCTCGAAGTTCACTGCCCCGGAAAAAGCCACCCGTTCACAGTTTTGCTGGTCGTTTCCGACCCAGCCACCTCCGCACAGTGGCGGTGTAGGCTTTGTACGCTTCGCCAAATTTTGACGCGAGATATTCCTCCTCAGGAACGATCAAGACATAATGACAAACAATCATCGAAACCAGAAGTGTGGCTAGTGTCCAGAATGTATTCATCATCAGCGCAACGCCGGAAAACAGAAACGCCGCGCCAAGATAGAGCGGATTTCTCGATATCGCGAACACGCCCGACTTGATCACCTTGCTTGTCGGCTGGCCGGGATCCGTGGGTTGGCGGAAATGCGCAAACTCGCGGCGCGCCAACACAATAAATCCCATACCGATGATGATCAGAACGACGCCCAGAGAGATAAGAACCTGCCTGAGGATGCCTTGTAGCAAGGAAAATGGGAACAGGACGTGGAGGGCTATGCCCATCAGAAATGGAATGCCAAAAACGACTTCCCCGATCTCCCAACGGCTTTTATGCGCCGCATTACTTTCATGTGCAGAATCAGCTTTCACTTTTGTTTCCTATCCTGACGGCGATTCCATATCCTGCAACTGGAGCTTGAGCGCGTCCACGGAGATGAGGATCTCCCAGAACGAAAGCGCCAGCGATAGCAGCATCAGCACCAACGCCACGCCGAACACCACTTCACCGGCGAGCATCTGCCCGGCGAACAGCAGGAACATACACAGCACGCAGGCGAACAGGCTGGCGATGCCCAACGCCTGCATATTGCGGATGATGTAAACGCGCCGCCGCAGGTTCGCCAACTGTCCCGCCACGCCGGGAGCCGGCTCGGTCTGGTAACGACGGTGCAGTTCCCGGATCAGGTTGGCGAGGGCAAGGAAGCGATTGGTGTACGCCAGCAATAAAAGCGACAACGCCGGGAACAGCAAAGCAGGAGTGGTTAAGGTTAGTTCCATTGGGCTATAACCTCTTTTACTCTTCTGGGCTGTACGGCAGCAGATCCCGCAGGGCGACGATCACATCTTCTCGCACCATCACTTTTGCGGCACCGTTTTCGTCGTGCAACTGGCTGATGAATTCCCGGCAGCGTCCGCATGGCGGGATGACGCTGCCGTCCCAAAGGACAGCCACCATCTTCAACACCCGGCTTTCGCCATCGGTCACCATGCTGCCGGCGGCGGCGTGCTCCGCGCAGAAGCCCATCGAACTCCCCGTGTCGATGCACACGCCGGTGTAGACCCTGCCGTTCGCCGCGAGAATCGCGGCCCCTACACCACCCGCTTCCGCCTGGCTCGACAGTCGGCGCGGATTGAGGACGGCCTTTGCCCGGGCGTACAATTCGTCAAATGATGTAGACATAGCGTCGTCTCCCCTGAAAACAACTTCGGATCGCGGACGTCCCGTCCGCTTTCGAATGCGGACAAGATGTCCGCGTCCCATAACGTCATATTTTCATCCAACCGCTGGTGAGTTAAGTTTGCGGGGTTCGTGGACTGCAAAGCGCAGCAAGACCCAACTCAAGACGCCGACAATCGCCGCAAACACAAACATCGCCTGGTAACTCATCGCTCCGGCCAGCCACCCGCCGATCAAAGGCGCGATGGCCCCAGCCACTCCCGGAATGGTATTGGCCAGGCCGATGTATGTGGGGCGATTTTCAGCGTCGGTAAACTCGTAGACGATGGAAATGGCGGAGATGAAGATGCCCGCGTCGACCGCGCCGCGCAGGAAGAAGATGACGAAAAACCACCAGGGGCTGGGCGCGAATATCGCCAACACGGTCGCCAGGGCGCTCAACGTCAGGCAGATCTCCAGGCTCAATTTGTGGCCTTTGCGGTCGGAGAAAAAGCCAAAGAACAGGTTCGCCAGGGCCAGCCCGACCTGCAAGGCGATGGTAAAACCGCTGGCTTCCGCATCCGGCAAGGCCCAGGTCTTTACCGCATAAACCGTCAAAAAACCGGTCGCCATCCCGCTGAACGCATAGACGATCTGCGCCAACAGGTACATGCGGAAGTTGCGATCGCGCCGCAGAACTTGGGGCAAGGAACGCAAGTAGTCCAACTGCGAAACGGACGGTTTGCGGCTGTGGACGGCCGGTTCGCGTGCGAGCGAGAGGAAAACCCAAGAGATGAAAATCAGGACTGCAGCGACCGCAAAGGAAATGACGTAGCCCATCGGGAAAATGAATCTATCGAGGACAAAGGGAACGGCCATCGCTCCAAGGACGCCGGCCCCGTTGCCGAGAAAATTCGTGATACCAAAGAAGCGCCCGCGTTTCTCCACCGGGATGATTTTCGCAATCATATCCTGCCATCCCACAATGATCACGCCGGCTCCAAACTTGTGCCACGCGAACAACACAAAGAAAACGGCCAAGGCTAAAGCCGGCCGGCCGGTCGCCAGAAAATACGCGGTCGGGGCCAGCAAGAAGATGGGCACCCGTTCGAGAAAGAAACCGATGGTCACCGGGAAGAATTTCTTCTTGGGTGCGCGCTCGACCGCATTGGCGACGAACAACTGCGGCAAGAGATGGCCCGCTGTATTGAGAAAGGGGATCAGGCCGATCAGCAGAGGATTGCTGGTAAAACGACTAACGTACAGGGGTAGGATAATCGTGCCGGAGATAAAGCTCATCCCGAACCAAAAACTGGCGCCATCCAGCACGTTGACCGTGAAATTCCAATGATAATCCCGCTCGACCTGTTGTTGGACAGCGGACGTGTCGGCAATAACTTGTGTCATTAGGTGGAGTACGACCTCCAGTAAGGAAATTCCCCGGTCGCAGACGGCCGGGGAATTGTTGGCGAAACGCTATGCCTATTTTTCTTTCGGCAGGAAGCGCGTTACCTTCGTCCCGCACTCAGGGCAGGTGCCTTGAGCCATCTGCCGACCATTGGCCGTCTCTTTGACGACACCTTCCTTGATCTGTTGCTTCTTGCGACACTTGACGCAGTAACCCTCGAAATCCATTGCGAAACCTCCTCATATTGTTTTGGTATGGATCGTACAATTCGGTTTTCCCGAACAGGACTGACAAAGAACATGGTATTAGGCAGACTTATACGTCTTTAGCTTAAGACCACCTCCTCCGGCGAGTTGGCGCGTGGTGGCTAGGGCCTGGACTAAGGCCCGCCACGGCGCGAGTGTCGCCGACAATTGATGCCCCGGACAGACTTGACGTCGCGGGGCGTTTTGTGTTCCACAAATAGTATACGAGAAAAGGTGAATGACGCAAGTCGAAAACGCGCTCAGTTGCAAATTTTGAGAAACTGGAGTATACTATTGCCATAGTCGCAAAAACGTTGAGCGGGACGAGTACCCGGCGGACAGCGCCAGAGAATGGAGGTCACCGATTGAGAGCCTCCTCCGTGGATGAGCACTATCCATCCCGAACCCGGTGAAAACCCCCCGCGAGTGGATTTTGGAAAGAGCCGCAGCTTACGCTCCGGTTACGAGTAAAAAATCCCGGGTTAGCCCGTTATCGCTAAAAGAGTGCCGAAAATCTATCATTCGGAACTTGGGTGGAACCACGCGCCCCTCCGCGTCCCAGGACGTAGGAGGGGATTTCTGTTTCTAGGGAGGTATGAGAAAATGAATGAGAAAAGTTCCGAAGCATATCACGAGAGTCACTTGTACCGGATCCGGCACTCCACCGCGCACCTGATGGCGGCGGCGGTGCTGGAACTATTCCCAGAAGGGAAGGTCGCCATCGGCCCACCCATCGAGAACGGCTTCTACTACGACTTCGATCTGCCGCGCGCGCTCACGCCGGAGGATTTGGCGAAGATCGAATCGCGCATGCGCGACCTGATCGCCGAGCGGCAGGATTTCGTCTACCAGGAAATCAGCCCGGAAGAAGGCCGCAAACGCTTCGCCGATCAGCCCTACAAGCTGGAACTGATCGAGGGCATCCTCTCCGGCGGCGTGGATGAGGACGGCAACCCCGTTGACGAAGCACCCGCGCTCTCAATCTACAAGAGCGGTGCGTTTGTCGATCTGTGTCGTGGGCCGCACGTGCAGAACTCGCGGGAGATCAATCCAAAGGCCGTCAAGCTACTCAACGTCGCGGGAGCGTACTGGCGCGGTGATGAGAAGCGCCCGATGCTGCAACGCATCTACGGGACGGCCTTCAAGTCGCCCAAAGAGCTCAAGGCGCACCTGAAATGGCTGGAAGAAGTGAAGAAGCGCGATCACCGGCGGCTGATCAAAGACCTGGATCTAATCTCCTTCCACGAGGAGGCCGGGCCGGGGCTGGCGTACTGGCACCCGCGCGGCGCGATCATGCGCAAGACCATCGAGGACTTCTGGCGCGACCAGCACATTGAGGGCGGCTACGACTTCGTCTACACGCCGCACATCGGCAAAGCGTGGCTGTGGGAGACGTCGGGTCATCTTGATTTCTACCAAGAGAGCATGTATTCAGCGATGGACGTCGATGGGCAGGATTACTATATCAAGCCGATGAACTGTCCCTTCCACATCCTGATCTACAAGACGAGCCTGCGATCGTACCGTGAGCTGCCGTTGCGTTGGGCGGAACTCGGCACGGTCTACCGCTACGAGAAGAGCGGCGTGCTTCACGGGCTAATGCGCGTCCGGGGCTTTACGCAGGACGATGCCCACATCATCTGCACGCCGCAGCAGATCGAAGCCGAGGTGTTGCGCGTACTGCGCTTCTCGCTGGCGATGCTGCGCGCTTTCGGGTTCGAGCAGATCGAAGCCTATCTCTCGACACGCCCGGAGAAAGCCGTTGGCGAGCCGGCGCGTTGGGAACAGGCACAGGAATCGTTGCAGCGCGCCATCAACGCCGAACAACTGGAATACCAGGTGGATGAGGGCGGCGGCGCGTTCTACGGTCCGAAGATCGATCTCAAGATCAAGGATGCGCTAGGCCGCGAGTGGCAGTTGACGACGATCCAATTCGACTTCAACGAGCCGGAGCGCTTCGACATGACCTATGTGGGCGAGGACGGGAACGAACACCGCCCCTACATGGTTCACCGGGCGCTGCTCGGTTCGCTGGAGCGCTTCTTCGGCATCCTGGTGGAGCACTACGCGGGCGCGTTCCCGGTGTGGCTCGCGCCGGAACAGGCACGCGTCATCCCCATCGCCGACCGGCACATCGAGTACGCCAAACAGGTGGAAGATGCGCTGCGCCAGGCGCACCTGCGCGTGAGCACGGACGTCTCATCGTCGCGGATGAACGCCAAGATCCGCGAGGCGCAGATGCAGAAGGTGCCGTATATGCTCGTTATCGGAGATAGGGAAATCGAGGCCGGCACGGTCGCCGTGCGGCTGCGCAGCGGCGAGAATTTAGGCGCGCTGCCCCTTGCAGACTTCATCGCGCGCGTTGAGGAGGCCATCAAAACACACGTGCGGGAATAGAGAGGGAGTCATACATAACCACACCCCTCCTGAGAATATATCTTGGGAGGGGTATCATTATGTTATGGAGAAAGAAACAAAGGCTCGAATTTAGCGATAAACTTCCCTGCGATGTCCCACAAAATGGACCAAGATCAAACTCTCATCATGTAGAATTTCATAAACTACCCGGTAATCACCAACGCGCAACTTATAAAAGCCCGCGAGATTGCCAGTCAAAGGAATAGGACTAATGAAGTCGAAATTTTCAACTAGCCAAGATAATCGCTTGGCGATACGGCGCGCTACAGGTTTATCCAGATGAGCTAAATCATCAATAGCACCATCCAACAGGCGAAGTTGATACATAGCATTACCGCCGATTAGCCCAAGTTGAGTTTCTGAACAACATCACTCAACACTATACCACGCTCACCTTCCCGTACTTGTGCATGTTGCCGACGTAGACGCGCCTGAAAAGATTCCCGTACACTCAAACCCTCATCGGGATCTCCTAATAATTCCAACAACTTGCGCTCTACTGTTGCCTCAACTACATCTTCCAACATCTCCTGAAATTCTTGCGTAGTCATCTCTGCAACCGTTTCCATTTCATACCTCCTGCGGTCCAGTTATTCTCATTATAACACCGGTTTACTCACTCTGCGAACTTGCGTATGGCTTCGTTCTGTCCTCTCTTCCGTTCTTCTCAGTTTCACCCGTGATTATTTGCTTCACAATACAACGGACCTATAATCGTAGGCATCCAGTACCACAATGTTCATTAAGAAAGGATAACCCCATGAGGATAAAAGCGATTCTATTCGCCATTGTACTTGGCTTGAGTGCCATACTACCATTTTTCGTGCTCCCCGGCGCAGCGCAACCCCCAACGACACCCGCCCTGGTACGGATCGACCTCACCAGCGCCGATGACCTCGCGCGCGTTGCGGCGCTGGACGTCCCGGTCTACGCGCACCTCACCACGCCGGACACCGAGTATCTTCTGGCCGTGCTCACACCCGATCAGCAAAAACTCGTCGCGGCGACTGACTTACCCTTGACCATCCTCGATCACGATGCGACGGGCGCGTCCTACTATCTCGTCGAGACTATTGGAAAACAAAGCGACTCAGCTTTAACAGCAGCGTCATCGCTCTTCGCCATCCTACACGATGACGGGCGCCAGGCTGTGGGACGATTGCGCCCCGGTATCGCGGTCGCCAGCCTCGACGCGCTGAATGTGCGCATCAAACCACTGCTCGATCCCATTGTCCTCATCGCACCCACTACCGGTGCGATTCCCACTACTCCGCTCTACGACCCACTCGTCGCCGATCTTCTGACCCGGGTCACGACGGAGACCGTCGCCGGGTATGATGGTGGTCTCAGCGGCGAATGGCCAATCCTGATTGGTGGCGAACCCTACACGCTCACCACCCGCTACACCTACAGCGGCGTCCCTATCGCCAAGGCCACGCAGTACGTCTACGAGCATCTGGAATCTCGGGGCTATACCGCGAGCTACCACAACTATACGCTGTGGGGCACCAGTCTACGCAACGTCATCGGCGAGAAGCAGGGCCTTGTCCATCCCGAACAAATCGTGTTGCTCACCGCTCACTTAGATTCGCGGGCTGCCACCGAGCCTCACGATCCCGCCCCCGGCGCCGATGACAACGGCAGCGGCTCTACGGCGCTGCTCGTTGCGGCGGATCTGCTCGCCAGCCTGGATTTCGATTACACCATCCGCCTGGTCTTCTTCACCGGCGAAGAACAAGGGATGTATGGCAGTGCTGCTTACGCCACCGATGTGGCCGCTGCGGGTGAGGACATCCTCGGCGTGCTCAACCTGGACATGATTTCCTGGGATGCCAAAGAGGGCCCGGATATCGACTTGCACTCCAACAACCCCAGCATCGTTGATGATTCCGATGCACTGGCCACCCTGGTCGCCGCTGTCATCGACGTGTACGCTCTTGACCTGATTCCGCAAATCGTGGAGAACGGCGCGCGCTTCTCCGATCACTCGCGCTTTTGGGATCAAGGCTACGCTGCCATCATGGGCATCGAGGACTATTACAATCCCGCTGAAGTCGTTGGCGAGCCGCGCGACTGGAATACCAACTACCATACAGTCAATGACCGGCTTAGCACACTCAACCTCACGTATTTCCGCGAGTACGTACGCGCTGCCATCGCCGCATTCGTGCATCTCGCCGAACCGCTGCACGAAATCAGCGGAACCGT
>JBNGDO010000019.1:36628-49432 GCA_049975385.1 Anaerolineae bacterium
CGCAGGAAACGGTGATGCTGCCGTTGCCCGCCAACGTCGCCGCCGGCGGCGCGGAAGGCACCTTCGGTACCACCGCGAACATCACCGGCGAGTACGCCTTGCAGGTTCCCGGCGGACATTACACCGTCACCGCGGCACTGCAGGGCTATGCGTCGCAGACCTTCAGCGATGTGGCAGTGATCACCGGAACCGGCGTGCGGTTGGACTTCGCCCTCGTGCCACTGCCTGAGCTCACGGTGGAAGGCAACATCACCGACGCAATCACCGGCGACCCCCTGAGCGGCACAGTACAGCTCGATGACGGCCAAGTGCTCGCCGCGCCGGATGGCTACTACAGCACGACGCTGTTCAGCGGCACCTATGTGATGACGGCGAGCGCGCCGTTTCACTGGCCCGTCACCCGCACTGTCGTCGTCGATCACAGCCAGCGCCAGGACTTCGCGCTGGAGCCGACACCGTGCGTGCTCGTCGTGGATGACGACTTCGACAGCGACGGCTACGCCTACGACGATCAACGCTACTACACACAGACGTTGGAGAGCTTGAACGTGTGTTATGACGTGTGGCCCGTGCCCGACGACGCCGACGGCCCGCCGCTGGACGTGCTGCGCCAGTATCGCGGCATCATCTGGCTCACCGGCAAAGATTGGGATTTCACGCTCACGGAAGCGGATCAGGCTGCACTCATCGCCTACCTCGACGGTGGCGGCAGGCTCTTTGTCAGCGGGCAGGACATCGGGTGGGACATCGCCCGCAACGGTGCACCATTATTTTACCGCGAGTACCTCCATGCCAATTACCTGGCCGATGACAGTGGTTTCCACGAATTGGAAGGCGTGGATTTCCTGAACGGCATCACCGTGACTATCGAGGGCGGGGATGGCGCAGACAACCAGGAATTCCCAAGTGATATTAGCGTGGTGGGGGATGGTGTGGGCGTCTTCCGCTACACCGGCGACGGCGACTGGGCCGCTACGGCGTTTGCGAATGACACCTATCGCGTGGTCTATTTCGCCTTCGGCTTTGAAGGCATCAACACCGCCGCCAACCGCCAGCAGGTGATGGCCTACGTGCTGAACTATCTGCAACCCTGCCCGCTGCCACCGTTATATGCCGTCGAACTTCAAAGCGACACGCTGCGCATTGGCCTCGCCGGACAGACCGTGGCGCACACCGTAGACCTCGTCAACACAGGCATGTTATCCGACGCTTACGACCTGACGCTTGGCCCCTTCGCCTGGACAACGACGCTGGGCCTGCCCCTCGGCACAGCACTGCTACCGATCACGCGCACGCCATTGTTAGCACCGCAAGAACATCTGACTCTAGGGCTACACGTCGTCATCCCGCTCACCGCAACAGCGCAAGCCTTCGACCAAGTAACACTGACCGCGACTTCAGTCTTCAGCCCGGTCAACGTCGCTCACTCAACCCATCGTACCGTCGTCGGCAACGCGGTCTATCTGCCACTGGTGATGCGTGAGTAACTGCACATGCTGTTGGCGTTTTGAAATTTAATGTGATTCATGAGCCGGAATCCCCAACAAGTTAGAGATTCCGGCTCACGTATGTTAACTTGCTTCAAACCATTTACAGGCTATAATCAAAGTGTAAGTTTTGGGGATCTACAAGGATCAAGGGAAGTTGGACAAGGATGATTGCGCTCCGCACGTGAGCCTGTAGGAGTTTGAGGAAGAGGGATGAGTTCACCGCATATATTGGTCTTCAGTGAGGAGCCCGCAGTCTACCAGGAGTTGGTGCAGGCATTACCGGCCGAGACCGACGCGGTACATCTTGCCACGCTGGCGGCATTGCGAGATGCACTGCCCACATCCGAAGCGGCTTTGGTTTTGTTGCACCTTTCTGCTTTGAACGAAGCGGAGGCGCTCGCGTTGGTAGATGAACAGGCTGCCAATGCATCGCTCGTGATTGTTGCCCCGGAAGCACCGACGATTTCGCAGTTCAATGCCCTGTTGGAACACCACGTGCAAGCCCTGATTCCATACCCGTTCCAGGCAAAGCGGGTACGGGCGACGCTCGCACATGCGCTGGAGCGCGCACAACGCCAGGCCTCACAGCAATACCTCAAAGAGAACCTGACCCGTGTCAACCGGCAACTCAACCAACGCCTGCAAGAGATCAACGCCATCTACACTGTCGGTAAATCGGTTACATCATCGCTTGATGTGGAAGAAATTCTGGCGCGCATCATCGAAGCCTCGGTCAACCTCACACAAGCCGAAGAAGGCTTCATCCTTTTGAAGGAAGAGGGCAAGCTCTACTTGCGCGCGTCGAAAAATATGAACGCAGAACTGGTGCAACGCCTCTGCGTTGAGGCTTCCGATCCCATTGCTTGGCAGGTAATCCGTTCCGGGCGCCCGACGATGCTGCAACGCGACACGAAAATCGCCACCGGCTATCTGGTGCGCGCCCTGCTCTACGTTCCTATCCAATCACCGGGACGCGGGACGGTGGGCGTACTAAGTGTAGTCAATCTGGAACACGCGCAGGCTTTTACCGAAAATCACCTCTTTACCCTCTCGGCCATCGCCGATTTTGCCGCTATCGCGCTAGAAAATGCGCAGCTCTTCGCCACGGTGGAAGCCGAGCGCTCGCGCTTGAGCGCGATTCTGGAGCAAGCCGCCGAAGCCATTCTCGTCACGGACATGGACAACTGTCTGTGGCTGTGGAGCGACAGTGCGGCGGAGAATTTCGATATCAAACCCGAGGCACGGGGTCAGAAGGTCGTGGATTACATCGACAATATCGGAGTGCGCGAGCTTTTTACACGGCTCGACGATGATCGAGCGCCTGTCCATAACGAAGTCGACCTGGAGGACGGGCGCGTCTTCAACGCGCAATTGAGTTCGATCGATCACATCGGGCGGGTAGTGGTGATGCAAGACATTACGCACCTCAAGGAATTGGACCGGCTGAAGTCGGAGTTCGTCTCCACCGTCTCCCACGACCTGCGCACGCCGCTCACAACCATCCAGGGTTACATCGAGCTTCTGGAGCGAGCCGGCCCACTTACGGAAGGACAACAAGACTTTATTGACAAAGCACTCCACAGTCTGAGTCATATCACGGCCCTGATCAGCGACCTGTTGGACATTGGACGCATCGAGGCCGGTTACGATCTGGAAATGCAGCCTTTCCGCATCAACGATGTGATCCGGCAGTCGGTGGATGCGCACATGATGCTCATCAAGCAAGGCGAATTGTACGCCGAGGTCGACATTCCCGCTGAACCGTTATGGATTCACGGCAACGCGCGCCGCCTGCGTCAGGTATTGGATAACCTGATTAGCAATGCCATCAAATACAATCGTCCTGGCGGTGCGGTTAGAGTAACCGCACAACCGGGCACTGATTACGTCATCGTCAGCATCGAAGATGAGGGCATCGGTATCCCGCTGGAAGAACAGCCTAAGTTATTCGAGCGTTTCTATCGCGTGCGTTCTCCAGAAGCCGAAGATATTCACGGAACCGGCCTAGGCCTTTCTATCGTGAAGTCCGTCATTGAGAAACACAAAGGACGCGTCTGGGTACGCAGTTATCCGAGGAAGGGCAGTACGTTTGCCTTCATCCTCTCCTTGTGCTCGCCCCCTTCCGAAGACCAGGAGACTTGATGCCTAAACCTTTAGTCGCTATCGTAGGACGCCCCAACGTGGGGAAGTCCACCTTTTTCAACCGCGTGGTCGGCGAACGCCGGGCCGTGGTCAGCGAAATTCCCGGCACCACACGCGACCGCATCTTTGCCACAGCAGAATGGAACGGATACGCCTTCCTCGTTGTCGATACCGGCGGCATTGAAATCCTGCCACCAAACGTCGAAAAGGGCCGGCGTCCTATCCCGCAAGCGCCACTCGCCGAAGACTCTGTTCCCTACATTCCTCTGATTCGCGCGCAGGCGGAGGCCGCCATCCAGGAAGCCGACCTGATTCTCTTTTTAACCGATGCGCAGACCGGACTGACCGGCGCGGATCGCGAGGTCGCCGACCTGTTGCGCCGCACGGAGAAGCCTGTTTTACTCGTTGCTAACAAGGCCGACAGTGAAGCTCGCGAGCAACAAGCCCTAGAATTTTACGAATTGGGCATGGGGGAGGTGTACACCACCTCCGCCATTCACGGCTCGGGTGTGGCCGATCTGTTGGACATGGTTGTCGATCTGCTGCCGCCCCAGATGCCGGAAGAAGAGGACGACGAAGCCGTACGCATCGCCATCCTTGGACGGCCGAACGTGGGCAAGTCATCGTTGCTGAACAAATTGCTCGGCCAGGAGCGCGCCATCGTCAGCCCGGTGGCGGGAACCACACGCGACGCGTTGGATACCGAAATGGAGTGGGAGGGACAGAAGATCGTCCTCATCGATACTGCTGGCATCCGGCGGCGCGGAAAAATCGACCCGGGTGTGGAAAAGTACAGCGTCTTGCGCGCGGCGCGGGCGTTGCAGCGCGCCGATGTCGCGTTGCTGTTGATCGACGCGACTGAGGGGATTACTGCACAGGATACCCACATCGCCGGGATGATCGCGGGGGAGGGCGTCAGCGTCGTCGTCGTCGTCAACAAATGGGACGCAGTTGATGCGGAGACGCGAGTGCACCGCCAGCAATTTGAAGACGAAGTACAGGAAGGGCTGAAGTTCCTCAGCTACGTGCCGCTGCTCTTTATTTCTGCGCTGACCGGCCTGCACATCAACCAGGTGATCCCTGCGGCGCTCGACATCGTGGAGGCGCGTTATCAACGCCTGCCCACCGGCCCGCTCAACGATCTCATCCGCGAAGCGATGGCGGCCCACCCGCCACCGAGCAAGCGCGGCAAGCGTCTGCACATCCATCGCGTCACACAGACGGAAGTTGCCCCACCAACCTTTGTATTCTTTGTCAATGACCCGGAACTGTTGCATTTTTCCTACCAGCGATTCCTGGAAAATTGTATCCGTGAAGCCTATCCTTTCCCAGGTACGCCGATCCGTATGACGTTCCGTCGTTACCGGGGGAGAAGCAACGTCCGGACGAAACGGAAATAGAGAAAATGTCCTCTGCAAATCCACAGTTGGGTGTTGAAATTCGCAAGTTGGGAAATAAGTTCTTCGCCATTACCAAACAGGATAATGGGCGGGAGATCTTTACCAACGAATTTCAGCACGACCCCACCGGCACAACACACCTAGGGCCACTGTGGCTGCTAGAACGAGGGATGCTTCCCCCCGACGAGCAGCGTGCGATCGTCGGAAAAGCCGGCGATGAACAAGCCGCCCAGTATGGGCAACGCCTGTACCGCTACCTGTTCGGCAAGGGGAGAAAACTGCGTGCCTTCTTGAAGGCCAACCCCAATTACCGGCAATCCCACCTTGTTCTGTCGCTCCATCCCGATGTGGCATCGTTGTGGCGCTTACCATGGGAATATCTCCACGACGGCGACAAGTTCGTCTGCTTGGACGGCGCTATGCGCCTCAGCCGTCTGCCGGAGGACCTGCTGGAACTCTCTCCACACGCAACACCGCCACCGTTGCGCGTGTTGTTTGTCATCGCCGCACCCGACGACCAAAAGGCTCTAGACGTAGAACGCGAGTTGACCGTGATGCAAGATGCGCTGGAGGGCCACGTCCGCGCGGGAAACCTGGTGATGGACGTACTCGACGAAGCGACACTGCTCGCGTTGCAAGACACTTGTAGCCGCCAGAACTATCACGTCGTTCACTATATCGGTCACGGCACGTACAGCCACAAACAGCAACGTGGTTTCCTCTGCTTCGAAAAACCCAACGGCGAGACGGACCTGCTCGAGGCGCTACACCTCAGGCCCATCCTGGATAGCGGTGGCCCGTGCCTGTGGATGATTTCGGCGTGCCAGAGCGCGCAAATCGGCGTACTGGACGCCTTCGACAACGTTGCTACCGGCCTGCTACAATTCGGTGCGCCGGCCGTGCTTACCGTACCCACCAGCCTCACCGACGATTCAGCCATCGAATTGGCACATACCTTTTACGGGCATTTAGCCGCCGGCCAACGCCCCATCGAAAGTCTCTACCACGCACGGCTGGCACTCAACGAGCTTGACGCCAGCCGGCCCCTGGAACGCCGCCGCTTCGACTGGGGCGTCCCGGCGCTTTACCTGCGTGCGCATACAATGCAGTTGGTCGATCACGATTTGGCAGAAGATACAGCGGCAGTCGCCGCGGCAGACGACGAGGCAAACGACGAGGCAATCGCCGACGCAGCCCCGGCAGCATCGCTCGTGCGCAACGTCGCCGGTCTGACGCTTCCGCACCGGTTTGTGGATCGACAACAGGCTTTGCACACGCTGCGCAGCGCCTACCAGAATGGGACCAAGGGTACGGGGCGCGCCTTGTACGTCTGGGGCAACTCCGGCTGTGGGAAGAGCACACTGGTCGCCCAAAGCATCGTCTATTCCGGCATCGGCGCTGAAGATGTGTTGAGCATCAAATGTCAGGAACTGCTCGAACCGGTCGCCGTGCTGGGAAAGATCGCCGACTTCTGGCGCCAGCGGCAGCACACAGAGGCAGCGACCTTGCTCCTCGACAAACGCCGTGATCCCGCCGAACGCGCGCATCTGGCAGTGCAGTCATTGAGTGCATACTCCCACATATTGGTCTTTGATGGTCTGGATGCATGGTTCACTGCACCCTCCACCGATCCCGCCACAGCACCGGGCACCATCGCCGACAAGACGCTGGCGGCGATCCTGCGCGGGCTTTTGTTCACCCGCGCGTCCATCACCTATGTGTTCACTGCACAGCAACGTTGGGCCGACGTCGCCGCATTGCCCGCCGACTACAAACACGAAATTCACCTGAATCCACTATCCCAGCGATACGCCGTCCTGCTGATGGATGCGCTGCCGCACATCGGCCGGGAACCGTTATCCGCCAAGATAGATGTCTACCGGCTCGTCGGCGGGCACCCACAAACGCTGCACCTCCTCGATGGGTGGCTTGCCGCTGATCGCGCGTTGCAAACACTGTTCGATCATCCACCCGTTCCGCCCCAGGCTACCGAAGCGTGGCAGCACTACTTCCTGGATGAGATTGTCCGCGGTCTCGACCCAGGCGAGGACGACGCATTGACGGCTCTCACGGTGTTCAATGCCCCCTTCAGCGCTGGAGTGCTCACCAAACTGACACGCATCACAGAGAAATACGCTGCTCCCTTACTCAAGCGTTGGCAAAAACTTGCGCTTGTGCAGGCGCGCCATATCCAACGCGGCGAAATTATGTACACCTTCCACCCTATTGTGCGTCGCTACATTCTGGATCGTGTGCAAGAAGACGAGGAGCGCGCTGCCCTGCACGCGCGCATGGCTACCTATTACGGGACGCCATTTATGGACGAAGCCCGACGTCGCGTCGTTGCACGCAACGTGGGCGCCTGGTCCCCAGAGCGCGTCGCGTGGCTGGCCCGCGATAGCAACGGCATCCTCGGCATGTGGATACGGCAAACACAGGACCCTGAACAGGCCCGAAGTACTATGGATGAAGCCCTGGCCTGGCAGTACCATCTGTTCAAGGCTGGGGACGCCGAGGCCGCTGCCCACATCATCCGGACCGTTGTGCCGGTGCTCAACCGTTGGGGACAACACGATCTATCCGAAGCACTCTTGCAGCGCAGTATCGCCGTGACTGCCGGATCAGAGCGTGCCCCCAGCATGGACGATCTTGCAACTTTGTACCTGGATCGCGGGCATCTCACCGAAGCCTTGAAAGTGTATGAAGAAGTCTACCAAATGTTCGTCGCGCAGGGGGCCAGGGAACAGATGGCCCACATCCTACGTCGCATCGCCCGCGCTCACCAGCAGTTGGGGGATTATCCCCAGGCGATTGAGACGTATGAGGCTGCGCTGCAAATTATGCGCGAAATCGGCGATGAAAACGGGCAAAGCGCATGCTTGTACCAGCTCGCCGCACTTCACCGTCGGCTGGGCAATTACGAGCGCGCCCTGGCGTGTAGCCAGGCAACGGAGCAATTGCACCACAAGCTTGGCAACCTCGCCGGTACTGCAGCGGCACTCTACGAACAGGCGCTCGTTCTCAAGCACACCAACCGCCTCGACAGCGCCCTCGAGCATTGGCAGCAAAGCTTCGATATGGCCCGCTCAATGGGGGATGAGATCATGGCCGTCGATGCGCTGCGGGAGATGAGTGCCGTGTATCGCGATAGTGGACGTCTGAACAAAGCAATTGAAACCTCACTCAAGGCGCTTGAGATGTGCCATCGCGTCGATCCCCGAAGAGCCGCGACGCTGCTCCAGACGCTGGGAAAGCTCTACGAACAACAGGGCGATGCGGACAGAGCCGCTGCCAGCTACACGCAAGCGCGGCGCATGGCACAGCGATCATAGGAACTGCGCAATCGTAAAATCTCACTGACCACCTACCGCCAAAAACGCTGCAAACTCGGCACACTCCGCGGCAAAACTTCTTTATGGCCTGACTGTCACCGTCTGTATCGACGCGCGTCCTTCAGGGACTAGCGCGCCGCTTGCGTCGTAGAGGGAGACACGCGCCCCACGTTCTGCATCATACAGTCCCACGAACACGGTGTAATCTCCGGCAGGCACAGCAGCGGGCAGCGTCAACGTATGCGTATCGACGACAACCTGTCCCGCCACCCACGATGTGGTCGGCGCAGCACCCTGCTCCGGCCAACTGTCGGATTGCGCCGCCACCGCGCCGTCCGGCCCGACGAGATGGACAAACGCGGTGTAGTCGCGGTCTGCCGTCCCTGTGGCCTGCGTATACAGCGTCACGGCAAAGGTCTCGCCGGGCGCGAGTATGCTGCGGCTGACATCGACCCCGACCAGATGCGCAAAATCGCCCACAGTCACAGCCAGTGGTGTTTGTGGTTGCTGTGGCAGCGCAAAACGCCGCGCGCGCTGATGCACCAGCACCTCGCCAAGGACGATCTCCTTCCCCGGTACAAGTTCCACCATCAAGGCACAAGGGCCTTCCGGTAACAACGGATCGGTACGTGGCGCATACTGCGCGATGTAGCGATGCCCCTCGGGCCACGTCGCCGGAGCGAAAGGGGCTATTGACAAGTCGCCCTCGGCACTGATGCCATCCATACACGCGAGCGACCAGTGCACCATGTCCGTCGGATCACCCGGCAGCCGTTCCCACGCCAGGTGGAAGGGCAGCCGCTCCCCGGCCCACATCTCTGCCGGGAGTGTGCTCGAACCGAGCAAGCGCAACCCGGGGAAATCTGTCGGCGATGTGGGAAGCGCCTCTATCCCTGGCAATTCCGTCGCCGGATAGCGCGGTGGGATCACCTCCACCTCCCCCAGTTCGACCCGTGTCCCGCCGAACGTTCCATCGGGGAGGTTCACCCCCACCCTTCCACTACTGCCGGAGAGGCTCATCGTCAGCGTGTAGATGCCTGGCGGTAGCGCGAGATCAATGGGAACGTAAGCCGTCCCATCGATGAACGCGCCGGGTTCCCACGCCGTCGTGCGCCACGCGCGGTCATCCACCAGAATGTTACCCCCTTCCGCATAGGCGATGTCGCTTTCAGGATCGCGCAGCGTCAGGTAGATGTCGAACGCGCCGAGCGGAGCCTGGGCTCGCCAGCGCAACCGCACCGCCAACGCATCCGTGGCTTGTACGGTGGGTGACCACGCCACCGCGATCAAATCCAGCGTCCCGGCGAAGCGCGCGCGGAACGACGCAGCGTCCACTAAGGTCGCAGGCATAGCACAGCGTTCCGTCGTCAGTCCGGCGACATCGTCGGCCGGTTGGCACTGCGCCTCTTCCAGGAGCGCCGTGAGTTGGGCTTCATTCAACGGATAGCAGCCAGGGGCGTGAATCCAGAGGAAGGCATCGTCAGGGGCAAAACGCGCATCCAGCCAGGCGCGGAGCATCGCAGTGTCGGCGGGAGGCGCGATAGCATCGGCGTGCGCGCCGGGCAACGGGCCGGGCAACACAAGCGGCAAGTCCGTCGGGAAGGCGTGTGTCTGGGTATACAGCGTCGTCAAGGGAAAGCCCGCCAGGCGCAACGTGCCGGCGACTTCGTAACCGGGCTGCACGCCGCCGTCACCTCGCATAATAAGGGCATCGCCGCAAGGCAGGAGCGCCGTCTTGCTGCGCCACGTCGTACCGGGGAAGGCCACTGCCGCGCCGGGCACATTGCCCGTGAGCAGCGTCTTTGTCTCGGGATTGGGTAGCAAACGGGTGAGTTGCGTCGCGGCGATCCCGTCACTTTCTTCCCATCCCAAGGGGACGATCCGCTGCGCCAGCCACGGCCCGCCCACAAGTGGATCGGCGTAGTAGAGCGGCAAGGGCGCGACCAACGCCCACGGCAGCAGGATTGCCGCCAGCAGCACCCATTTCCAGCGTGCGGAACGGCGCGTCCACGCCAACGCCGCGATACCGGTTATCAACACCATCGCCGAGAGCGCATACCGGTCGAATTTCTTGGTCGCCAAGGTGATCACCGTGAGATAAACAACCGCCGGCAGCAAAAACCACCACGAGGACGTAGCCGCGATTTGGAAATCGCGGCGCTTTTTTCCGATCACATCATATAACGCCAGTGCCAAGCCAATCAACACCGGCGGCGTGAGCCGGAAGAGGAGTACGACGGGGTAGAACAACGGTCCGGGATCGGCAGTGAGTTGCCCGGCGAAGAAGACGTCGCGCAGGCCGATACCCTCGTGGTAGTTCGCTGCGTCGATCAGCGCGCGCACGGCTGCGCGCGGGTCTGCCCAGAAGGGCGGGTAGAATAGCAGGTACAGGATCGTGGTCAGGACGGTGAGTGCCGCGACGCGCACCACACGTCTTGGCCACGGTTCGCGCGGCAGAAGCAGCAGCACCAGGGCCACGCCCGGCGCGACGAGCAGGCCCAGGGTCTTCGTCATCCCTGCAAGCGCCAGGCATAGCGCCGACAGTGCAAGATTCCGGAAATCAATTGCTCCAATCCCCCGTTTGCGCTTCAAGGGGCTTCCCGGTTCGTGCTTCAAGGGGATCGCCAGATCCCCGGCTGTGCGCGTAAATCGGGGAGCTGACGATCCCCTCCGAGCATAAAAATGCGGAAGGACAAACATCACGCCGAGTAGAACGAACGTAGCTTGTAGGGCGTCGGTGTGGAGCAATCCGGAGAGGCCGCCGAAGAACGGATCGAGCGCGAGAAAGCACGCCAGCCAGCGCGCGGCCCGCTCGCCGAGGTGTTTGCGCCCCATCCCATAAACGAGCGCCACACCCCCGGCCGTCACCACAATCACCAGCAGCCGCGCAATAGGGAGGAAGAACGCCAGATGCGCGAAGGCGGCGTCGTTCTCTGGCGCAAGCCAGGCGATGTTGCGGATCCACGCAAGGTGCTGGGCCGATTCTGCGGGATAGAGCCACGTCGTCAGGCGGATACCGAGCGCGCCGATCGCCATTGTCGTCAAGCCGGGATGGCCCGTTTGGGGGATGGCGGCCCAATCCCGTGCAGCTATGGCATCGGCGAAAGCCACGCTGCGCAGCACCCAGATCGGCTCGTCGGGGGTGACGTAGCGGTTGAGAGGAGCCAGGCGCACCAACAGCGCCAACGCAAAGAATGCCAGAACGCGCAGCGTCGCCGGAATGTAGCTGCGCTTTCCATCTCGCGCTCTTGTGACTCGTTGGCGCATGGTCAACCCTCGCCGGAGAACGCGCTACTCTTCGGCCCGGATCATATAGATCGTCTTACCTTGGACTTCGAAGTAGGTACGCGACAGCAGTTCACCGAGTAGGCCCATCATCACGAATTGCACACCCAGGATGATTAAAAGAATCGCCAACAAGAGCAGCGGACGATTACCAATGTCTGCGCCAGTGAGCAACTTGAGCAACGTCAGATAAAGACCCAACAGAAAACCAACACCGCCGCTGGCGAGTCCCGCCAGTCCGAAGAATTGCATCGGACGAGCTACGTAATTCAGAAGGAAAGTGATGGTGAGCAAATCCAAGATCACGCGCACCGTCTTGCTGAGGTTGTACTTAGACTTTCCATAACGGCGCGGGCGGTCGTTGACCGGAACCTCAACGACTTTCACGCCCATTTCAGAAGCGAGTGCAGGGATAAAACGGTGCAGTTCACCGTAGAGATTGACATTCTTAGCGACTTCCCAATGGTAGATCTTGAGCGAGCAGCCATAGTCGTGCAGCACCACGCCGGTCGACTTGGCGATGATGCGGTTGGCTATCATCGACGGCAAACGGCGCGAAAGGAATGGCTCCTTGCGTTCCTCCCGCCATCCACTGACGATGTCGTATTCGCCCTCCGCCATGACTTTGAGGAGCTTGGGGATGTCGGCGGGGTCGTTCTGCCCGTCAGCGTCCATCGTGATGACGTACTCGCCGCGCGCGAGGTCGAATCCGGCGGTGAACCCGGCGGTTTGCCCGAAGTTGCGCCGGAATCGGATGATGCGCAGGTGCGGTTCCTGTTCCTTCAAACGGCGCAGCGTCGCCACACTCGAATCGGTGCTGCCATCGTCTACAGCGATGATCTCGTAGCTACGTCCCAGCCCTCGCAACACACCGGAGAGTTCCGGGATGAACGTTTCGAGATTGCCGGATTCGTTGTACACCGGCAGAACGACGGACAGATCTAACTCTGGCGCAGCGATGGGTTCTTTCACGCATGTATCCTTTCAGTTACACTTAACAGATGGCGTTGTTGTACCACGAAGGCGAAGAGATGCAAACATATCTTGCGAACCAACACAGGGAATCTATAATAGGGGTAGGTATTCGAGGCATAACAAGAGATGGGAGGATACAAGTGATGGTCGATCAACAAATGACTTGGGGCGAGGCTATTG
>JBNGDO010000020.1:0-21597 GCA_049975385.1 Anaerolineae bacterium
ATACCGCACCCGGTGAATTTGCGGATGGGTTATTAGTCAGATTGGGTGACACATCGCCCACACTGTAACCAAGACCAGCTATACATACCACAGTAAAGGAGTTTACTATGCCTGACATTGAGTCGATGATCCAACAAATGACCCTGGAAGAAAAAGCCGCGCTGTGCACCGGCGCAGGCCCCTGGACGACCACGCCCATTCCGCGCCTGGGCGTGCCAACGTTGGTGGTGTCCGACGGGCCGCACGGCGTGCGCCATCCGATGGATGTCAGCCAGATTGGCTCGCTTAGCCATCCGGCGACGTGTTTTCCCACCGCTTCGAGCCTGGCCTGCACCTGGGACGTAGAACTGCTGCGTGAGATGGGCGAGGCGCTGGCCGCAGAGTGCAATGCGCTCGGCGTGGGCGTGCTGCTCGGGCCGGGCAACAATATGAAACGCACCCCGCTGTGTGGCCGCAACTTCGAGTACTTCTCTGAAGACCCCTACCTGGGCGGCGAGCTGGCTGCCAACCTGATCGAGGGGCTGCAAAGCCGGGGCGTCGGCGCTTCGCTCAAGCACTTCGCGTTGAACAATCAGGAATACCAACGGTTCTCGATCAGCGCCGAAGCCGGCGAACGCGCGATGCGCGAAATCTACCTGACCGGCTTCGAGAAAGCCGTCAAACAGGGCAAGCCCTGGACGGTGATGTGCGCCTACAACAAGCTCAACGGCGTTTACTGCTCCGAACACCACAAGCTGTTGGTCGATATTTTGAAAGAAGAATGGGGCTTCGCAGGGTTTGTCGTCTCGGACTGGGGCGCGGTGCACGACCGGGTCGCGTCCTTGCAGGGCGGCCTCGACCTGGAAATGCCCGGCCCCAAGCCGAGTCGCGTGCAGGCCGTGATCCAGGCCGTGCGAGACGGCGCGTTGGATGAGGCTGTGCTGGATGAAGCCGTCCGGCGCATCCTCGAGATCGTCTACAAAGCGGCGGAGACGCCCAAGGGCGAGGCGTTCGATCAACAAGCGCACCACGCCCTGGCCCGCAAAATCGCCGCCGAGGGGATAGTGCTGCTCAAGAACGACGGCGTTTTGCCCTTACAGAAGGGCCTCGGTCGCATCGCCGTGATCGGGCGCGCGGCCAAAACGCCGCACTATCAGGGCGGCGGCAGCTCGCACATCAACCCCACGCTGGTCGCTATCCCGTTCGACGAGCTACAGCAGCAGGCCGGGGATGCCGAACTGCTGTACGCTGAGGGCTACCCCGCCGATGATGCGTTCCGCCAGGATCTCATCGACAAAGCCGTGACTATCGCCAAGGATGCGGAGGTGGCCCTGCTCTATATCGCGCTGCCGTCCTACAAGGAATCCGAAGGCTACGACCGCGCCGACCTCGACCTCACCGCGCAGCAAATCGCGCTGATCAAGGCCGTGGGCGACGCGCAACCCAACACCGTCGTCATACTCAACAACGGTTCGGCGGTGGCGATGGGCGAATGGGTCGACCACGTCAACGCCGTGCTGGAAGCCTGGATGATGGGCCAGGCCGGCGGCGGCGCGATTGCCGACGTTCTCTTTGGTAAGGTCAATCCCAGCGGCAAGCTGGCCGAGACGTTCCCGGTGAAACTGCCCGACACGCCGGCCTACATCAACTATCCGGGCGAAAACGGCCAAGTCACTTACGGTGAGGGACTGTTTATCGGCTACCGCTATTACGAGGCCAAACAAATCCCCGTGCAGTTCCCCTTCGGCTACGGCGGCAGCTACACGACCTTTGCGTACAGCAATGCTTCCGTCTCCGCTGTGACCTTCAAGGACATCGATGGCCTCACCGTGACGGTCGATGTGACCAACACCGGCGCTGTGGCGGGGAAGGAAGTGGTGCAAGTCTACGTTCACGATCACAACTCCGCGCTCGTTCGCCCGCACAAGGAACTAAAGGGCTTCGCCAAGGTCGAGCTTCAACCTGGCGAAACGAAGACCGTGACTATCCCGCTCGATTTCCGCGCCTTCGCCTACTACCACCCCGGCTATGGGCAATGGATCGCCGAGGATGGTGAATTCGACATTCTGATCGGCGCTTCTTCGGCGGATATTCGCTGTACGCAGACCGTCACGTTACAGTCCACCCAGGTCCTACCCTCGTTGCTCAACCGGGAATCCACCATGCGCGAGTGGATGGAAGACCCGCGCGGCAAGATCGTTTTTGGGCCGATGTTCCAGCAAATTGCCGAGGGAATGGACCAGGTGATGGGCGGCGATACAGACGGCAGTGAGATGATTGGCATTGATATGATGACGATGTTGATGGATATGACGGTGCTGAGTATCCTCTACTTCCAGGAAGCTATGCTGCCCGCCACACCGGAGCAGATTGTCGACGGGATGCTTCAGCAGGTTGCACAGTTACAGTAATCACGTTCAATTCATTTTTTGCAAAGGAGGGTAACGATGTATCGCAAGTTTTTCTCTGGATTGATGGTATTGGCCCTGCTTCTGGGGACGTTGGGCGCGTCTGCCCCGGCTGCATCTGCGCCGCATGTGGTGCAGACCGCCACAATCAGCATCGATGGCGTTGTGGATGCGCTGTATGGTGCGCCGCATGCCAGTGATCCTGCCGGAGACGGCAATGGCAATCCCAACATGGACTTGCTTGATCTGTACATTGCCGAAGACGACAATTACTACTACCTTGCCTTCACGATCAACGACGACATTGTGACGACCAACTGGGGCAAATACGCGATCTATATCGACACAACGAACGATGCCAACGGTGCGACAAGCGATGCCTGGGGACGTAATGTCGTGGTGGACGATCCTCACAAGCCGGAATACGGCATCTATGCCTGGGTAGACGGCAGTGAGTTTGGCTCGGGCAACACCCAACTTGTGCCGTGGACCGGTTCGGGTTGGGATTGGGGTGGTGTAAAATCGGTATTCGCTGCCGCGCGTGCTTTCAACGGCACGGTGTCAGTCATCGAGTACCAGGTCGCAAAGGCCGATCTAGGCAACGCCGACCAGCTCTGGGTAGAAGTGTGGAATACCGGCGGTGGTGGCGAGGATAATGCGCAGGACACCATCAACAATCCTCCCGATGACTGGAATGCTACCGATTGGGACACCCAGGCAGTGCTGAAATGCTCCACACCTTACGGAGCGCCAACCGTCGATGGTTTCGTCGATGCGATCTATGGCTTGCCGGTTGCCAGTGATCCTGCCGGAGACGGCAACGGCAATGCCAATATGGACTTGCTCGATCTCTACGTCACCGACGATGCGCATAACTATTATTTTGCCTTCACGATCAACGATGACATTGTGACAACCGATTGGGGTAAATACGCGATCTATATCGACACGACGAACGATGCCAATGGCGCGACAAACGATGCCTGGGGGCGTAGTGTCGTGGTGGACGATCCTCACAAGCCGGAATACGGCATCTATGCCTGGGTGGACGGCGGAGTGTTTGGCCCAGGCAACACCCAACTCGTGCCGTGGACCGGTTCGGGTTGGGATTGGGGGGCAGTGCGGCAGGTGTTGGCCGCCGCGCGCGCTTTTGACGGAAGCACATCTACTATCGAATACCAAGTGCCCAAGGCATTTTTGGGTGACGCCGACCATCTCTGGGTCGAAGTATGGAATACCGGCGGTGGTGGCGGAGATAATGCGCAGGACACCATCAACGATCCCCCTGATGATTGGAATGCCACCGATTGGAGCACCCAGGCAGTGCTGGCATGTTCTACAGAAGTCGTGGCACGCAACTATCCGGTGGAAAAACCTGTCGCCTCCCAGGACAACAGCGTATGGTGGGACGGCCTCGAACACGACTCCCGCAGCGACCTCTACCGCCAGCCCTTCGGCGCTGTCCCCACCGAGACGCCCATCACCCTGCGCTTCCGCACCTACGCCAACGACGTTACCGGCGTCAGGGTGCGGTTGTGGGACACGACGATGGGCCAGCAGACGATTGCCGCGATGACTAAAGTCGCCACCACTCCGGGCGCGTCATTCGACTACGACATCTGGGAACTGCAAATGAGCGCTCCCGATTACCTCACCGTCCTCTACTATCGCTTCATCGTCACCGACGGCACCGACACCGACTACTACGAGGATGACGACTTGTACGATGGCGGCCTGGGCCAACCCTATGACGCGTCGCCGGACCGGAGCTGGCAAATCGATGTCTACGCCCCGGATTTCACAGTCCCCGATTGGTTCAAGGACGCCGTCGTCTACCAGATCTTCCCCGACCGCTTCCGCAATGGCGTAGAGGCCAACGATCCCATCAGCGGCACCTTCTTCTACGACGAGGACCCCGGCGTGGTCACCGCCCCGCAGTGGAACTGGCCCGTGCCCGATCCGCGCGTGGCCGGCCCCTGGGAAGGCTCGTACAGCAAGCTTTTCTACGGCGGCGACCTGCAGGGCATCATCGACAAGCTCGATTACCTGGAAGACCTCGGCGTCAACACGCTTTACCTCAACCCCATCTTCGAGTCGCCCTCAAACCACAAGTACGATACAACAAACTATTCGGTCATCGACGACAACTTCGGCGACCTGGCGACCTTCATCACCCTCACCCAGGAGTTGCAGGATCGCGGCATGTACCTGATCCTCGACGGTGTCTTCAACCACACGTCCAGCGACAGCCACTACTTCGACCGTTACGGGCGCTACGACGACGTCGTCGGGGCGTGCGAGTCGGTGGATAGCCCGTACCGCGACTGGTACTACTTCCGCCCGGCTACGCCCGCCGGAACCGGCCCGTGCGACGGCGACACCACCTACGAGGCCTGGTGGGGCTTCGACTCGCTGCCCAAGCTCAACACGACGAACGTGCCGGCGGTGCGTAGCTACATCTACAGCGACACCAACGCCATCGCCCGCTATTGGTTGACGCAGGGCGCCGACGGCTGGCGACTCGACGTCGCCGGTGATGTGCACGCGAGTTTCTGGCGCGACTGGCGTGACGTCATCCGCGATGCGAAAGAGACCGCCATCACCATTGCCGAGGAGTGGGGCGACGCCAGCCACTTCATCCTGGGCGACCAGTTGGACAGCACGATGAACTACCGCTTCCGCAACGCCGTCATCGGTGTGCTGCGCGAGACCGACTGGCAAGATACCAACAGTACCATCCGCGCGCTCTCCCTCAGCCAGTTCGACAGCGTGATGCACAGCATCGAGGAGGACTACCCGCCGGAAGCCTTCTACGCCATGATGAACCTTGTGGGCAGCCACGACGTGAATCGCGTGCTCATCCCCTTGGATCAGGACGGCGATCCCACCGACGAGGATTACAGCGACGGCAAGATGCGTCAGAAGATGCTCGTCCTCATTCAGATGACGATGCCCGGCGCGCCCACCATCTACTACGGCGACGAAGTGGCCTTAGCAGGCTTCGGTGAAGCTACCCCCAGCAATGAGGGCGGCGTCTACTACAGCGATCCGTACAACCGTCAACCTTACCCCTGGCCCGATGAAGACGGCTACGGCGATCTTCCCACGTGGCGGCAGGGCGACCTGGACATGCTCGCGCACTACAGCGCGACGGCGGCGATTCGCAACACGTATCCCGCGCTGCGCACTGGCTCCTTCGACACCCTGCTGGTAGACGATGATGCGGGCATCTACGCCTACGGGCGCGGGCAGGGCGCTGTGATCGGCCTCAACTTTGGCACGACCCAGACGCTCACCATCCCTGTCGACGGTTATCTGCCCGATGGCACACAGTTGATGGACACGCTCAATGGCGGGAACTACACCGTTGCCAACGGCGAAATCGTGGTCAACGACGTCCCACCCATGTGGGGCGCAGTCCTCGTGCTGAGCGAACAGCCTACGCCTCCGCCTCCCGCGCCGACCAATCTGGCCGCTGTGGAGGGGGACGGTGAGGCGATACTCACCTGGGATGCTGTGACCGGTGCCGACAGCTACAACGTCTATCGCAGCTATGTCTACGGCGGCGGATACGCTTACCTTGGGCAGACAACGACCCCGGACTATACCGATACGACTGTCACCAATGGTACCCTGTACTATTACGTCGTCACAGCAGTGGGTGTTCTCGGTGCCGAGAGTGATGTCTCCAACGAGGTCTCCGCGCTGCCCCATTACACCATCGACTGGGCGAACCTGCAATGGCCGCTGGAATTCACGCATACCGTCGGCATCACCCCCACGCAGAGTATCTACGGGCAGGTGTATATCGAAGGTGTGACTTCAGAACCCGGCGCAACGACGGGCTTGCTGGCCCAGATCGGGTTTGGAGCTATGGCGACGGAGTATGTCACCTGGACCACCTGGGTGGATGCAACTTACAACGGCGACGTTGGCAGCAACGACGAGTTCGCGGCGCAATTGCTGCCGGAAGAACCGGGCGATTTCTACTACCTCTATCGCTATTCGACGACTGGCGGGCGCGACTGGGTGTACGGCGATCAGGCCGGCACCGTGCTGTTACCGCCGCTTCCCGGCGAGATGCACGTCCTGCCTGCTGCCGACACAACACCACCTCCCGTGCCACTCAACCTGAGCGTCGTTCACTGGGGAACGGATCACGTCACTGTGCAATGGGACCCGGTCAGCGCGGATGATCTCGCCGGGTACGACCTCTATCGCTATGCAGAAGGCGAAGCACAGGCTTCGTTCCTGGCGCGAGTGATGGAACCGACGACGATCTATACCGACACAGACGTGGTAGTCAACACCACCTACACGTACACGGTGCAGGCGTTCGACATGGCGCTGAACAAGTCGGACTTCTCCAACCCGGCATCCGGTACAGCCGAAGCTCGTGAAGTCGAAGTACGTTTCCGCGTCACCATACCGCCGTTTACCCCGCCAGACGACACGATCTACATTGCGGGGGATAACGCGACTTACCTGGGCGCCTCCTGGAATCCCAGCGCGATGCCAATCACTCGCCTGGATGCTACAACCTGGGCTTACACGGTGACGATCCCCGAGGAAACCGCGCTCCAGTACAAGTTCACCCGAGGCTCGTGGGACGTGGTGGAAAATTGGGGAGAACTGGTCGGCGAGGCTAATCGCCATCTGACGGTGGCCTACGGCAGCGACGGTGTCATGCTGGTGGAGGACATCGTCTACAACTGGCGCGATCCGCTCGTCGTGGATCATTATCCTGCGGCAGGTGCGACAACGTGGGATACCGCGGAGCCGATCTGGGCGCTCATCAGCCGTCCGATCGACCCGGCACGGGTGACGGACGTGACTTTCGTGGTCGAACAGGGCGGTGACGGCGTCGTTTCTGGCACTTTAGGGGTGCAGACTACCACGTTCGATCCTTATCCTGACACGGCGGTGTTGCCCTACATCACCGGCACTTTGGTGATGTTCACGCCGACGACGGCATTGAGCCTGGACCAGAACTATGCGGTCACGCTGGTCGCTTCCGGCTACCACGATGACGTGGACATGCGGGCTAACTACGTCTGGACGTTTGGCCAACAGACGCTATACATCTACTTGCCGCTGATTATGCGGACCTATACGCCGTAACATCGAAGGCGTATCTATCTTCGCCCTCCTCCATGCGTCACGTGGAGGAGGGCGAAATTTCAACCGGAGAACATTGTAACGTTATGGACGAATTCGGTACCTGGCAGACACACGCGCTGGAACAACTCGGCCAATACTTCGCTGCTGAACCAGACGCGAGGGCCTTCGTGTTGACTGGCTCACTCGCTAAGGCGGACATCGAGCCAGATTTCTGGAGCGACATTGACGCCAAGATCATCCTGGCCGATCAAGCCATTGACCGTTACTACGCATCACTCGCGTGGTTGCAACCCTTTGGGCAACTGATCGGAGTGGAGCGGCACGCTGGCCCATCCACGAAAACCTTGCGCGTATGCCTGGAGGGGTTCCAACGCTTCGATCTCGTGTTCATCCCTGAGTCGGCGTTGCAGTCTCTCAAAGCGGAAGATGAACCGCTTTTTCGCCAACCATGCACCATCATCTGGTCAAGGTTGCCGGGACTTGAGAAATACATAGCTCCATACCCAGCGTCTATCATCTATGAGGATGTTGCTGATGCCACAGTAGCGAACATGGCCGATCACTTCTGGTTCAAAGCCGCGGTTGCCATCACCAAAGTAATGCGAAACGATTTATTAATCGGATTGCACCTGGCGCTCGATCTGGCGCGGGATTGTCTGGTGCTGCAAATGCTACGGCGCGATCGGGCGTTACGTACCACAATTCACCGCACAGGGGGATGGGGCAATGCGTGGGTGGAGCAGTTTTCGTGGGATAGCCAGGAATGTTCCAAGGTCAAAACTCTCGATCTGATTATCCGGAGTTGTACGAGCTTTGATGAACTGGCTGCGATGTTATCGCCTGGATATACGGCACGATGGCCGCTTCTCTCGCCGGCCATCGCTCATGCTAGAAATATATCCGAGAAAACTCGAATGTGAATGTCAATGCATCACAACAATCGTTCCAGGTTCACAAAGGGGACCAGTGCGAACTCCTTGCCGCCCAGGTCTACCTGAACTCCGGGTAAGCGCGCGCCGGTTTCCAATTGAATCAGGCTTGTGGGGATATCGGATACGACACCTGACACCCCTGTGTATGGCCCGCGCAACACCCGCACACGGCTGCCAACGGTCAGCGGGGTTTCTGGATTTATGGGCGTAGCACCACGCGCTGGCATGGGGACCATCACGTAAGGCCGCTCGGTTCCCCAACGATATCGCATCCGCCCGCTGACTGACACTTCACGGCCATCCAGTGAGCGCAGCAGATCGAAGAATGCTTGAGACATCGGCGCCGTGCTGATGCCTTCGGTGCTTACGATGGGGAATTCGACGGTTTCGAGTAGGGGGGCCATGGACGGTGGAACCCCACCCACGATGATCCCGCGTACTTGCATCTCGGTCGCCTGCTCCAACGTTTCTTCATCAAAGTGAGACCCCCCAACCAAAATTGCGCCCTGAGCGGCCGCGTCGATGTGCTTAGTTCGAATGGGATGGCGCGGCGCGCGTACCACCACCCGCAACACGCCGAAGGCTTCTTTGCCGTTCCCCCAGCCCATCTGCATAAACGCGCCGCTAGCTTCGATGACCACGCCTCCTGTTGGTGAGGCTTCAACGACCAGGCCAGGCACCAACGCCGCGACGTGGACTGTTTGCGGTTCAGCTTCCAACAGCAGCCGCCCGCGTCCACTGCCCATAATCGCGCCGTCGATAGGCGCGCGGCACACTTGCCCGCCAAGCCCGCCGCGCGAAGCCAATACGTCACCTTCGGCGACCGTTGCCCCGCGATTAACCTTTAAATACGCTTTAACTTTCTTGACCGGCACTTTCAGTTCGCGCGCTACATCGACGATACAGAAATCGGCAGGTTCCACCGTTTGCGCGACGACGCGCGCCGGATCAACCGCTTCACCGAGACGCACCAACACCTCGCCGGGACGTGGCAACCGCCTGGGGAGGCGTACCGTTGTCAGAGGATTGACGATACTGTAAGGGATGAACATCCTAACCTCCCACGTCCCAAATCCATCCGTGCAGCACGCGCCGGCGGCGGTCTGGATCCTCGGGCAGGGTCAGGGGGCGCCCACGTGCATCCACGACCAGTCCCACCAAGCCGCCAATGGCCTGCACCTTTCCACCGCGTCCAAAACCCAGGCCCACATCAAAACGCCGGTTGGGGCGTAGTTCCAGGGTGGCCTTTTGGCCCGGTAGCAGTGGCCAGATTTCGATGTCGCCGTAGCGCGCTTCGACGTTTAGCATACCGCCATCCTCGTACGTGATGCGCATCCGCATCACCACCTCATCCGGACGTGCCTTGCCCACGGGCGAGATGACGGTTCCCAAGGGGACGAGAGCGCCTGATCCGGATGCGCTCGCTTCCAGTGCTGAGGCAGCGGCCAACGGTTTCAGACCAGCCACTGCTCCCAGTGCAGGTGCGGCGCGGTTGACGTCCAGCAGGAGGGTGGAAATACCGGTTGGCTGCAGACCGTCTAAAGTGATCAGCAATGCCTGCCCAGGACGTGGCATATGGACTAATCCACCGCCGGAGATAAGAATAGGATCGACCCCGGGCAACATGCCCGGCACAGTGTTGGCCTTACCTGCATCCCAGGTCGGGTGCGCCATGTCCAACGCTGAGCGCAGCATCTCCCGCACCACGGCCTGTTCCACCCACAATTCACGCGGGTCTTGTGGAACGGTCCACGGGCGTAACTCGCGGTTATGCAACAATACCAATAATTCCTCTTCTTCCATCTCTTCGGGCAGCCATTGCAGCAACGATGCTGCGCCGTGCTCCTGGATCCACTCCAATGGGCCGTAAGCGATCCCTTTGTCGTAAATCGTCACATAAGAGCGATCCTCGAAACTAGCGACCACCGTCGTTGTTGCCGCGCCCACATCGATACCCAAAACGCCGCGATCAGCGCGTCCCTCACCGTTTCCTTCACGGTGAGAGAGGTAGCTCACGACGCGCGCGAAAGCGGTCGCCGTGGGCAAAAGCGGAAGGCGGCTCCAAGTGAGCAGGGTTTCCGCGCCAGGGGCTGTATTCATGTGTTCGTCGATGTAGAACTGCTCCAGCGCGCTCTGCGCCGGTCCCAGATGTTCGGTATCAGCCGTGGGATGGACGTTGTCTACGACTTCGACCTGCGTGATATCGCCCATCAGCTTAGTGATTTGTGAACGCAGTTCGGCGTTGCCAGCGTAGAGCACGACTGGGCGCCGATCGCGTTCCAACATCGAAGCGGCCAACGCGATGGCGTCGGCCAACTCCATCACCGGGCGGCGTGCGCCGCCATCGACACCGCCTACGAGTAATACCACATCCGGGGAAATGTCGCGCACTGTACGGGACCACGTTGTCTGTGGGGAACTGAGGCTCCCCTCGCGCGATAGGATCGTCTTGATGGTGGTGTAGGTTCCGCTGGCAGCACGGCGCGCGCTTTCCAGGCTCATCTCCTGCACCAGACCAGCAATAACGAGGTTCAGGGGTTCGGGCGCGCTCAAAATAACCACGAAGGCATCCACTCCCTCTAGGCCGTGTTGCGGTGTGATCAAGCGACCAGCGCCATACAGGGCGCGTCCCGTGATGTGCTCAAGCTCCTCGAGTGCGTTGACCACACCCACGCTCAGATCGTCCCAAGGCGGATTGACTGTCGTTAAGGTTTCTGCCTGCGCTACAAAGCGGTAGCGGCCCTCCACGCTTTCCAGGAGCAGCAATTTGGTGAAGACTGTGCCGCAATCTGCGACAAGGATCGATTCTATGGTGCGCTCTTCAGCCATCCATCAGCCCCCTATGAGAGAAAACGCTGCTCTGAGCAACGCCGACCACCGTTCAACCCACAGCGTCAATCCCGTTGTGATGGCGCCTGCAAAAGCTGCTGCCAGCGCGACAATGATGAAGAATTCGCCAACGCGGCGCAACAGCGATGCCCGTTCGGCTGTCGTCGCCGTGATCTCGCCGTTCTTGCCGGTCGCGCGCGGGGAAAATACAAGCAACGCCGCAATTGTGCCGCCCAGCATCACAACACCCTGCACGAGTCCCCACGGCGGGTTATCTAGCGTCACCGCGGCACTGGTTGTCACAATTTGCGGGAACAATGTCCCAAGCAGTGCGCCACCAATGGCGACTCCCGCTCCTGTTCCAAGCAGATAGCCCATCGGGATATTGCCAAGCACAGATAGACGGCGCAACAATTTGGATGAGGAAAAGCTCTTGAAGAGCAGCAGGATGCCCAAAAAGATGGGGACGAAGTAGTAAATTTGCGTTACTAGCGTGGTTGCTTCGCGGGCTGCGAAAAGCCAATCGAGTAATATCGTTTTCACAACAACGCCCATCACATAGCCTGTGCCGCTCCCCACCAGCAAGGCTAGCATCCATCGGTAGAGGACGTTGTCGCCAAGCAGATAGCTGAAGATGACCAACGTCACCGCCGCGCCCACAATCACGCCAACGAAGTCAATGCCCATGACGTTAAGAGGCCCCCTTCTTGCCCAAGGCTAAGTAGTAGAATAGACCGAAGAGCAGCAAAGCTAATGCTGCCCAATGTGCCAACATCAGCGCGTCGAGTTGGCTGTCAAGGATGCTGCTTGTTAATCCCCGGAATTGCTGATAGGCTGCCACATCTGGAAGTCCCGCCATCCACCCCGCTACCTGTGATGTTTCGAGGTAGGGCATTGCCAACGGCGCAGTCGCCGCGTTGACGCCTATAGCCATCGGGAGTACCTGTGTCGCGTTGTTCTGCTCTACCCACCAGCGCAGGCGCTCAGCGCGACCTGCCAGGAGAATGATTATTTTGGCCTCGGCCGGTTTGCTCAGGAATTGCGCTACCCCATTCGATGAACCAGGCAGGAAAGCGGTCTGCCCGTCCGGCAGGCGATTGGCGCGTGCTAGGGGTTTGAGCAAACTTTGGATCAGACCCGTGCCTTCAGGCAAAGTGCTTACCAT
Source organism: Anaerolineae bacterium (assembly GCA_049975385.1). Classification (GTDB taxonomy): domain Bacteria; phylum Chloroflexota; class Anaerolineae; order B4-G1; family SLSP01; genus DSWT01. Next base: position 12,435 of record JBNGDO010000020.1, read on the forward strand.
CATTACCTGTGCCTCTCGATCCGCGAGATGCTGCATCACCGCGTCGGCCAGGATCGTCATTTCACCTGCTTCTGCTGGGCCGTACTCTACGGCGACGATCACCGTGTCTCCCGGCTCCAGTGCGTCGATGGCTTTGCTGAAGTGCTCGATGTGCGGGCGGCTGATGGCCTGCGATAGCGGTATATCACTCCAAAGCAGACCGAGTACTGTCACGGCAAGCAGGATCACAGTTACGACCAGGCGCGTTGCCAATTGTCCCTTGCCCGAACGTGCACGGTGTTGCGCGACCGGGCGTTGTACGCTGCGAGGTTGTTCGAGCAGTTTTTGCCAGAGTTGTGCCTGGGCCACGATAGATTCCGGGATCGCTGGCAGCGGCGCGGGTTGGAAGTCCGCGGGCATATCCATCGTCGATCCACCCGGAATCACACCGCGTAAACCGGCCAGAGGGCCTTCTGTTTCCGCTGGCTCAAGAGGGCGTTGCTCACCTTCGGCGGAAGGCACTGGGCGCAACTGCTGCACCCAATCGGGAATTTCTGCACGGACCAGCCCGCCTTCTTCTGGAGATGGGACGTCAGCACCTGGCGCTGTTACTTCAGGCAGGGGGGGCAAAGGTCCAGTTCCCGGCGGGCGCAGGCCTTGCAGCCAACTCGGCACTTCGGCCCGCACCAGGGATTCGTCCTCGGACATACGCTCGATGAATGCGGCCTCTTCTTCAACTGGACTCGGTGCAACAGCAGGAGACAGTCCCTTGAGCCAGTCCGGTATTTCGGCCCCTTCGGGCACCGGTTCTTCGTATTCTTCCTCCGACGCACCAGAGGCCGCCTCACCGGGGGTGAAAGTGGGCTGCTCCGGTGTGAGCGCTAACTCTTCGTCTGTCGGCGCCACACCCTTGAGCCACTCTGGCGTGGGGGCAGGAGTGGGCGATGGTTCCTCAGGAACTGATTCGGTAAAGATGGAACTCTCTCCGGTTAGGGGGCTGGGTTGATCTTCTTCGGCGGACGGCCCTTCCGGTGCCAATCCTGAGAGCCAATCTGGTAAGTCCTCTGCAGTTTCGCCAGCTTTGGGCGCAGCCTCTTCGCCTTCTGAGGGTGTCTCCGGTTGTGCCGGGACGGGTTCTTCGGTCATGATGCCCGCAAGCCAATCTGGCACGCCTGTTTCAGGCGCACCTGCCTCAGGCGCTGCTTCTTCCTCCGGCTCTGTGGTGAAGACATCGGCTAGCGCTTCGTCCTCTTCTTCGCTGTAAATTCCTGCGAGCCAATCCGGTAAGTCCTCTACGGCTTCACCCGCTTCGGGTTCAGCAGGCTCTTTAGCGGGCGCAGCAGCTTGTGGCTCGATCTCTTCTTCGTATATCCCCTGGAGCCAATCAGGTGTGTCTGTTTCAGGCACACCAGTCTCAGGCGCTACTTCCGGTTCCAGAACAGGCGAGGGGGCAGGAACAGCTTCTACCGCCGCACGCGCCGGTTCCTGAACTTCGACGGGCTCGGGGTGTGACGCAGCAGGTGTGCGCGGTGCAGCCGATACTGTGCCTGGTTCTACGCCCTTCATCAGCCAGGCAGGGAATTGACCTGCGCCGGGTTGCCCTCCCGCTTCCTGGCCCGGTGCGATTTCCTCGGCGTTCTTCGCCAGCCACTCGGGCAACGGCTGTGAGACCGGTGCTTCACCAGGTGGCGTTGGTACAGCGGTTGCAAGCAGCCAGTCGGGGAGTTCGGCGCGCGGTTCTGCGCCGAACTCAGGTGAACTGGGGGTAGTTTCGGCTGGCGTGATGGCTTCCCAGGCTGACGGGGGCGGCGCCATCTCGAAGGTTTCTTCCTCCGCTGCGGCGACGGGTTCTTCGGGTGTCAAATTGGAGAGCCAGTCTGGCAATTCTTCCAGGGCCGGTTCTTCCTCCGCCGGCGCAGTGTCGGGTTCTTCGGGCGTCAAGTCGGAGAGCCAATCCGGTAATTCTTCCAGGGCCGCTTCTTCCTCCGCTGGCTCTATCTTTTCCTCGGCGACTGCGGCAGGCTCATCTTCGAGCAGACCTGCAAGCCAATCTGGGGTTTCCTCGGCAGTGGTTTCTTCAGGAACAGCCGCCTCCGGCGCAGAGGTATCGCCCGCCAGTTCGGAAAACCAATCGGGTAGTTCGGAAAATGCAGTTTCCTCTTCCGGGGCAGATTCCTCTACGGAGAAGGTGTCTGGCGTCTCATCAGTGACGCTACCGGCAGTTTCACCCGCGAGGTCAGAGAGCCAATCTGGGAACTCATCCGCCGGTGTTGGTTCTATTGCCCCTGGCGCTTCTTCCGGTTTCCCGAGTGATGGTTCCGTCAATTCTACCAGCCAATCTGGTAGTTCCTCTGGTTCAAGCATGCCTTCTCTGGCCGTTGGCAATGTGGGGAGCGAGATGCCTTTCACGCCAGCGGGTGCTTCTTCTGCTGGTTTGGCGGGCTCTTCGGGTAATTGTATTTCGGCGGAAAGCAAGCGCGTATTGCACTGGCTACAGAAGACATTGCCGATCGGGTTCATCGTACCGCACTCGGGGCACCGAATGCGCGTTTGCGGTAACGTCGCGCCGCATTCGCTACAAAAGCGGCTGCTATCCTGATTCATCTTTCCACATTTAGGACAACGGACCATATTCACACTCACTCATCGCTGTGCGGCCGGTCAATGCCTAAGAGAATCCGTAGGCCGGTCAATGTGACGCCCAGGGCGACGCCCATCACGAGGCCGCGCATTCCGGCTGTCGCCAGGGTGTCGACGCCTTCCCGGAGCACGCTGAGAACGTTTGGATACACACTGTAAGCGACGGTCGTCAGCAGGATGATGCCCGCCGCGATTATGAAGATGATCGCGCCGGCCGTGCGCCGCGCGCGTAGAATACGCATCCCTGCCACAATCAATGTCACTGCGGTCAGTGCCAGAAGTGCGGATTCGCCAGGAATCAACACGGCGTTGAGCACTTGCTGCGTCAAAACCCCTTCGATGCCTTGCACGAGTACCAATATCAGCGTACCGAGCGCTGATAGGACGACCAGTAGACTGGTGAATTTCTTTTTCCGGGCGCCGGTCAGTCGCAGAAGGTGGACGCGCAGCAGGTTCAAGTAAGCGACGATCAGTGCGAAGGCGGACAAGATCGTAGCCCAACGTAGCAAAATCACATCGCGCAGCGTTACAAGGAAGTCCAGCGGCAAAAGGTAGCCAAACAGAACAAGGATCCCTACCAGCATCGCTATGATTGTCGGGAGAAAGCGTTTGAACATCTAGCCTCCTCCTAACCCAGCAAGCGAGAGCAGAGCCCCGCCGAGAATGCCGACAATTACCAGCCAGCGCAACACATTCTGCGCCCGTAGGCTGGCTGACCCTGCGGAACTTTGCGACACTGCCGCGCTGCCGGCAAACATATCCTCACCTATCACCAACTGCTCATAGTCCATGGCCGGATATAACGCGCCTAGACCTTGGGGCGATGTCGTCCCACCGGATGATTGGATGCTGCGCTTTTCGGCGGCGGTCGTCAGCAGGGTGGCTTCTTGGGTGAAAGCTCCCAAGAGGATATTTGAGCCGATGCCACCGTCGGAAATATACGTCGCCGCCGTCGCTGCGTAGGTGATGGGGGAAGTTGCCGTGAACTGCACAGCCACCGATCTGTAGCGATCGGCGCTACCAAGGCGCGTATAAGCGCGCCGCATCCAGTCACCCGCCAGCAGGTAGAGTGTCGGATCACTGGTGGTGATGAGCGGAGGGGTGTCGTAGACTGCCGACAAGTCGATCAATGCGCTCAGCCCTTGCAGCGCTGCCACGGACGTCATTGCGTCCTCGCCGATAAGGCTGCCGTTGCCTAGCGCAACGTGGATGGACGCACCTTCTTCGGCCACGCGCCCGACCTCGTCGGTCAGATAGGGGAAGACTGGAATCGAGCGCGTTGGCGGTGACTGGTTACGATAGCGCATCCCGTAGATCGCAAAGGCAACCGCCGCCACCAGGACAACCCCCAGGGCCATCAACTGCATCAGGGTCTGGTTTATCATCTACTGCACCTCACCCGCGCGTAAGTTGTCTTCAAGCTGGCGCAGCGTTTCCGGTTGTTCCAGCGCTTCGGCGAACGGCGCAAGGCTTTCGCCGAAAAAGGGGGCCAACATCCACAGCATCTGCCCACCCACAAATCCCCACATCTGAAGCACGTTCAGGAACGGGAGCGCCACGTCTGCGAGGCCACGCTCTCGAATAGCGGTCGCCCACCGCGCGATCTTTTCTGGGGGGATATGTTCATACTCCATTGAGTATTCCTTCCACAATTTTTGCTTCACGACACGCGCCGCGCCCTGTCAATAACTAATATTAGATTTTAGATAAAGTTATTGTATCACAACGCAGAAGGATGTGCAAATAGGTTTTATGTCACGCAAAATGTTACCAAATCAGTACAATTGGCTCGAAAAACTGGAGGTTGCCGTTCGCCATACGGCGGTTATACTAGAGCCTATGTGGCGGCGATGGGCTTTGATCCTGGGAACGATGAGCATCCTGCTCGGATGCGGTCGTTCGGCGTCTTCCGTGCCTTCTACGATCCCGGAGTGGGCGCCACTGCATACGCCCACGACTATCCCGGCGATGGTGGTTGAGCAGCTTTCTCCCACGCCCTTTGTCGATCCATGCCCGGCGCGGTGCGAGGTCGCGTTCCCGGAGCGCCCAGAAAACTTCGACGACTACGCTGAGACATTGCGCATTTACCTGGCCGATGGCGGTGACCCAAAGCGCATCCCCGCGCTGCTCAGTCGTTGGGAAGCCAGGGCCACAACTGGTGAAACGCTTGTCCGCGCCGATCTCGACGGCAACGGGATCGCGGATAGCATCGTCGCTTTCATCAATCCCACGAGTCAGACACCTGAGGCGGAGCTTCAGCCACCCGAAGGGATGCTGGCCATCTACACCTGCCGTGAGGGAACGATGCGCTCGCTTTACACCTACGCGCCCGGTGCGTGGTTTGGTCTCAACCTCGTTGGCGCGGAGGATGTGACCCAAGATGGGCCGGCGGACTTGGTCTTCATCGAAGTCGCGTGTGGCGCTCAGACATGCTGGCACACGCTGCACGTTTGGTCTTGGGTGGGCCGGGATTTTCAGGAGCGCGTTGGGGGTACCTTCACGTTCACTGATGCCACCTTTGCGTTGCAGGACGGGCAGATTTTCGCCGGAATCGGCGGAGCTGGTTCTGACGACGCTGGTCCGCAGCGCCCGGTAACCACGACACTCGCCTGGGCTGGCGATCCCACAGGTGTGGCTAAGCCTGTGGGCGCACTCACTGTAACAGCGACCATCGCAGGGCCAGCGATCTATCGCTATCATGTCTTCCGTGACGGTGACGAAGCGTTGTTCGCCGGGCGTTACGCGTACGCACTTGACGCTTATCTGCGCGCATATAACGACAAAGCGTTGAAAGCCTGGGCCGTGACTATCAGCCGCGATGAAGAAGAGCATTGGTTCGCAGCCCTCGCTGACTGGCGGTTGCTGCTGCTCGAACTCCAGTTGGAGAATGTGCCGAACGCCCAGACCTATTACGAGCGCCTGGTGGACGACTTCCCACCGGCGACCGCAGGACATGCCGTCGCTGCGATAGCACAGCGTTTTTGGGATAGTTACATTATCCATGGCGATATGGCACTCGCCTGTGCCGAGGCGGTCCGTGCGCCTGATGCCCTGGACGTGTTGGATTTCCTCAATAGCTTCGGTTACGCCAATCCGACGTATACTTGGGGCGATTTGTGTCCATTCACAACAGAAGAAATCAGCGATTAGGCCGTTCCAGGAAAATAAACCAGCCAGACTTTGGCGCTGGCGCAGGAACTTTCCTCATGATGTGGCCTGGTTTAAATCCTGGAACTACCTTAGTGATCGGCTTTCTGCCTGATCGCTGGTCCCTGAAAGCTGACAACTAACATACCGAGGTGATTATAGATGCCACAAGATACCTTCCGCCAACAACTACAAGAACTGCCCGCCTTTCGCGCACTCCTGCGCGCGGTTGAGGCGGATTTCTACGTCGATCTTCCGATGCTCGCGCCGGTGCTCGATTTGGGATGTGGCGACGGGCATTTCGCGACGGTGTTACACCGCGTCGCTTTTGCGCGCAAGCTTGACGTGGGACTGGATCCATGGGCGGGACCGCTGCGGGAAGCCCGTGCTCGCGATGTCTACCGCCTCGTCACCCACGCCGATGGCGCGCGGATGCCCTTCCCCAACGCGCACTTTGCTACCGTCATCAGCAATTCTGTACTGGAGCATATCCCCGACGTGGAGCCGGTGGTGCGTGAGGTGGCCCGCGTGCTCCAACGAGGGGGCGCGTTCTACTTCTGCGTGCCAGGACCGAATTTCCGACAGTTCCTTTCGGTGGCTAGAGTGCTGGATGCGCTACGCCTGCGCAGCCTCGCCGAGGCGTATCGTCGCCTCTTCGACCGCATCACGCGTCATCACTACTACAATACGCCCGAAGAGTGGACCAACCGTCTGTCCCGCGCTGGCCTGCGTGTGGAACGTTGGTGGAGCTACTTTTCCCCGACAGCGTTGGCGGCACTGGAATGGGGACATCCGCTAGGATTGCCCTGCGTGCTGGCGAAAAAGCTCACCGGGCGCTGGCTGCTCGTTCCCACGCGCTGGAATCTCTCCCTCACCGCGGCTCTCCTGCGTCGCTACTACGAAGAACCTCTGCCTGAGCAAGGCGCGTATCTTTTCTTCATCTGTCGCAAATCCTGATGTAGCACGAGTTGGCAACTCGCGCTACGCTCTCGCTTTTCGCGCATCCTGTTGTACAATGCCGTTGTGCATAAAAAATGGCGTGTAATTGCTATCGTTATAGCGTGGATCGTGTTCGGCGTGGCGAATTTGCTCCGCGCGGGGATGGCGTTCTACATTGCACCTGCGCTTGCCGAGTATCCACCCTCTCTATCGCTGCCGTTGTTGGCGAGTGTGTACGGGCTGTGGGGTGTGATCTTTCTGGTGGCGGCAGTCATTGCCTGGCGGCGTAAAAGCACCAGCGGTGCGCTTGGCCTGGCATTGTTGTATCAAGCTGTTTTGTGGATTATGAACTTGTTGGGCGGTCGCTCCGGTTATGCCCGCAGTCTATGGCCTCGCGATCTACTCCTGACCCTCATATTTCTCACGCTCATCGCGCTCCTGGCCGATTATGACCGGCTGTTCAAGAGGAAGGCCTGAGCACAGTTTTCGTAACTTTCAACTTGCAACCTGTAACTATTTGTCGAAGGAGGATATTCATGACATACGAACCCCAACGCTGGAGACTGGATGATCTGCTCGCACCGGTCGGGACGCCGGAGGTGGAGCAGTTTTTTGCGGACATAGAAACCCGCCTCGGTGAGGTGGAAGCGCTGCGCGATCAGCTCGCGCCCGATATGACCGAGAAGGCCTTCCTCGATCTCCTCGCTCTTTACGAGCAACTCTACGCCGACGCGGGGCGGCTGATGGCCTACGCCTATCTCTGGTTCTCGGAAGATATCGCCAATCAGGATGCATTAGCCTTCCGCGGACGCGTGCAACAGTTCATCGCCGATGTGCAAAACCGCACGCTCTTCTTCGAGTTGTGGTGGAAGGCGCTGGACGACGAACCTGCAGCGCGGCTGATGGTGCATAGCGGCGACCTGCGCTATTACCTGGAAAGCCTGCGTCTTTTCAAACCGCATACCCTCAGCGAAGCCGAGGAGAAGATCATCAACATCAAGAACGTCAACGGCATCCAGGCTGTGAAGACGCTTTACGATATGCTGACCAACGCCTTCAAGTTCCGTCTTGTGGTGGACGGCGAGGAAAAGGAACTAACACGCGGGCAGTTGTCGTTCTACGTCACCAGCCCCAATCCCGACCTGCGCGCGGCGGCATACCAGGAATTGTACCGCGTCTACGAGACCCAGGCCGACGTGCTGGCCTACGTCTACGCCGCCCGCGTGCGCGACTGGCAGGCCGAAAATCTCAAACTGCGTGCGTTCGCCAGCCCGATTAGTGTGCGCAATCTCGAAAACGACATCCCTGACGCGGTGGTGGAAACGCTGCTGGACGTCATCCGCCAGAACGTGACGCTCTTCCAGCGGTTCTTCCGCTTCAAGGCGCAGGCATTGGGCGTGGAGCGTCTGCGTCGCTATGACCTGTACGCGCCGCTCGCCGAGGTGGAAAAGACGTATCCCTTCGATGATGCCGTGCGGATGGTCGATGCAGCCTACCGTGCATTTTCACCTACGCTGGGCGATCACGCGCAGCGCGTGCTGGAGGTCGAACACCTCGACAGCGAGATTCGGCCGCGCAAGATGGACGGCGCGTTCTGCTACGGCCCGCTGCCGACGCTCACGCCCTGGGTGCAGGTGAACTTTCAGGGCAAGATTCAGGACGTTTCGACGCTAGCGCACGAGTTGGGGCATGCCGTCCACGCGATGATGGCCGCGGAGCACTCGCCACTGACGTTCCATTCCTCGTTGCCGATGGCGGAGACGGCGTCCGTGTTCGGCGAGATGTTGCTCAACGACAAACTGCTGGCGGAAGAACAGGATCCTGTCGTGCGGCGTGCCCTCATCAGCACGCTGCTGGACGACGCCTACGCCACGATTGTCCGGCAGGGTTATTTCGTCATCTTCGAGAAGCAGGCGCACCAGATGATCGTGGATGGCGCGAAACCCGACGACCTGTATGCCGCCTACCTCGATAACCTGCGCGAGCAGTTCGGCGATGCGCTGGACCTGAGCGACGATTTCCGCTACGAGTGGCTGGCGATCCCCCACATCTACGACCGGCCCTTCTACTGTTATGCCTACGCCTTCGGCAACCTGCTTGTGCTGGCGCTCTACCGCAAGTACAAGGAATTGGGCAAGGCCTTCGAGCCGGACTACCTGCGGATCCTGGCTTACGGCGGCTCCGCCAGCCCCAATCACATCATCAGCGAGGCGGGCTTCGATATGACCTCGCCTGATTTCTGGCAGGGTGGGTTCGATCTACTGGCCGAGATGCTGGACGAACTCGAAAACTAGAGTGACCAACGGCCGAAATCTAGTTTTTCTGTAAAAACATCAGGAGGTTGATTATGCGAATCTCTTATCCCGTAAGGTCATCGTTTCTAAAAGGCTGTGAGGAAGCGATTCAACTTGAGAGGCAAGCACTTCTCCTCGGGAAAGCAGTCTGTGTGGAATTCTCC
>JBNGDO010000020.1:21697-46859 GCA_049975385.1 Anaerolineae bacterium
CTCTCAAGGCTATAATGGGAAGATCCGTGTGCTGATTGAAAAGGAGTTCTCTTCTAATTTTTGGGCTGATTGGGAATATCCAGATCCAACACGATTTCCCGTTCGGATCAGAGCTGCTGCACTCGCTTTGTTCCAACAAGGTTGTTTTGGAGAGTACATTATCTCTCACGAGACAGGTACTCTGACAATACAACGTATAAAATCTTAGCCCAATTCGTAGGGGGCTACTATGCCCATTATTCGAAACACTGCATCTGGTCCCACCAGGCCGCAGTTCTCCGTCGGCGTGAATGTCATCCTCGTTGGAAGCAAGAAGATGACGGTGGCGCAGCAAGAGAAGGCGCTCTCCGTGGAAAAGGTGCGGATCCTCATCGTCGATGCGGATGATCCTGAGAACATCCTCGTGGACGAAGAAGCCCCCGCCCGCGAATTCAGCACCGGCTCGGTGGGGTATGGGTTGAATGTGCGGAATGTTGAATTTGCGAAATGACGTCTCCTCAAACCTGTACTGGATTCGGGCGTTTGTATTGACACTCATCTAATCTGGTGTTATAATTTGATTAATCAATTGATTGATCAATCGAATGGGGGTAGATATGGAACGCCAGATGAGTGCAACGCAAACACGGATTAACTTTGGTGAGGTGTTGCGATATGTGAGTCAAGAGCAGCGTCCTGTCATTGTTGAGCATAGTGGAAAACCGCAAGCTGTGATACTGGCCCTGGAAGACTACCAGGAGTATCAACGATTGAAGGCAGAACAACAACTTACACTTGATGCTGTATTGCGTCAGGCTCAACGCGCACGCGCTCAGACGCGTGTGGAGTTGGCCGGGAAAACGTTGCCAGATATTGCGGAAACAATTCAACAGATGCGTGAGGAACGCGATGTCCAACTCGATCAAGCCCTTGGTTTGCGTGGATAGCAGTATTGTGTTGCCGCTTGTTGTGGAGCATCCCTTCAGTGATCCAGTCTTGAACCACTGGCAAATCTGGAGGAATGAATCCCGTCAATTTATTGCCCCCTCCTTGCTGCATTACGAACTCGTCAATGTCTTGCACCGCTACTGTATCGCAGGGATCTTCAGCCAGAGCACGGCGCGTGCTTCTCTTGAGGCAGCATTGGCACTGCCAATCACACTTTACGACGATGTTGAATTGCATTACAGTGCGGGTGAATTGGCAATACTCCACGGTTTTTCAGCGACGTATGATGCGCATTATCTTGCATTGGCACAAGGTATGAAGGCAGAATTTTGGACCGCTGATAAACGTCTGTACAACAGCGCTCACGAGGCGCTTCCGTGGATACACCTGTTGTAACCCAGGTCTCGAATTGCGCTCCGGATACTATTCCGCGTCGCTAACCGGGTGGCGCTTTAGGTATGCACCTGTGTGCCTGAATCTTCGCAAGGCTTTCAAGGTGGAGTGTCACTTGCCAGCGATTCCGGTTTTCTCTAAACTGTGAGCATGGCAATATTTCGATTAGGTCTTTCGTAAATGGGTAAAAGTGTAAGCGATAGACACGCTTGCAGCTTTACCCATTTTTTATTTCGATTCTATCGGGAGGGTATGCATGGCACGATTGCACGAGTATCAGGGCAAAGCTTTGCTCAAACAGTTCAAAGTCGCGGTTCCTCAGGGCCGCGTTGCGTCGACGCCGGAAGAAGCGCGCATGATCGCCGAGGAAATCGGCAAGCCGGTGATGGTGAAGGCGCAGGCGTGGATCACAGGGCGGGCAAGTGTAGGGGGCATCCGCAAGGCTGCCACACCCGATGAAGCGGCCGCTGCCGCGCGGGACATCCTCGGCCTGAAGGTCAAAGGGTTTACCGTCGAGCATGTGTTGGTCGAGGAACAGATCGCCATCGACCGCGAGTTCTACGCCGGCGTCATCGTGGATGACCGGGCGCAGGCTCCGCTGGTGATGTTCGCCAGCGTCGGCGGCACCGGCATCGAGGACATCGCTAGGGAGCACCCCGACAAGGTTGCCAGCACGCACGTCGATATCGCGTTCGGCTTGCAGGACTACCAGGCTCGCGACCTCGTCCGCAAGACCGGCATCGGCGGAAGGTTGCAGCGCGACCTGGGCGGTTTGCTGGTGCAGCTTTATGACGTCGCGCGCTCGTACGAGGCGCGTGCTGCTGAGATCAATCCGCTGGCGCTGACCTCCGACGGGAAACTCGTCGCTGCCGACTGTCGCATCACCGTGGATGATTACGCGGTCTTCCGTCACAAGGATTTGGGCATCGCTATCGCCCGCGAGTACGACCGTCCGCCGACGAAGCTGGAGAAGATCGCCTATGATGTGGAAGCGGGGGATTATCGCGGCACGTTCTACTTCATCCAAATGGCGGAGGATTTCGAGAAGGGCGAGGGCTACGTCGGTTTCCACGGTGCGGGCGGTGGCGGCTCGATGATGAGCATGGACGCGGTGCTGCGGCAGGGCTATAAGCTGGCGACCTTCGTGGATACCAGCGGCAATCCGCCCGCGAGCAAGGTTTACCGCGCGGCGAAAATTATCCTCGCCACCGGGCCGATTGATGGCTACTTCGGTTCCGGCTCCGGCGTCGCCAGCCAGGAGCAGTTCTACTCGGCGCGCGGGCTGTTCAAGGCGTTTCTCGAGGAACAAGTGGACGTGCCCATCGTTATTCGCCTGGGTGGGAATGCCGAGGATCGCGCTGTCGAAATCCTTGAAAGCCTCAACGGGCGCATCCCCGCGAAGGTTGAAGGGTACAAGAAAGACGATTCTCCGGACTTCTGCGCGGCGCGGCTCGATACCTTGATTCAAGAGGCAAGAGGCAAGAAGCAGGAAATAAAAGCCCCGCTTCCCACAACCCATAACCCACAACCTACAATTCCCTACACCTTCGAGACTGTCACCGGCGGTACCATTACTTACAATCACGCCATTTGCGCAACGTGCGAGAGCAAAGTCTGCATCGAGGCGTGCGCGATGAAGATTTTGACGCTCAATGATGACGGCTGCCCTGTACTTAACATTACGCCAGCAGAAGCGAAGAAAGGCCGTTGCTCTGAATGTCTTGGCTGCGAAGTGGATTGTTTGCTCTACGGCGCGGGGGGCGGGAAAGTCACACTGCCTATCCCCGGATTGGATAAGTAGGAGAAATACAATGTCTATTCTCATTGATCAGACTAAAAGAGTATTGGTGCAAGGGATAACCGGCCGCGAAGGTATGGCGCGAACAAAATTGATGGTGGAATATGGTACACAGGTCGTCGCTGGCGTGACGCCGGGACGCGGCGGTGGAGATGTGGAAGGCATCCCGGTATACGATACGGTCGTCGAAGCGTGGGAGCATGTTGGGCCGATTGACATCAGCGTGCTCTTCATCCCCGCGCCGTTGGTGCGAAGCGCGGCGCTGGAAGCAATCGACGCGGGCGTGAAGTTGCTCGTCATCGTCCCCGACCGCGTGCCGATCTACGACGTGCTGGCGATTGCCAAACGCGCCAAATCCGCTGGCGCGCGCTTCATCGGACCGAACACATTGGGCGTGCTCAGCCCCGATAAGGCCGTGTTAGGCATGATCGGCGGGCGGGCAGCAGCGGCGCGGGAATGGTTTTTCCCCGGCCCGCTAGGCGTGGCCTCACGCAGCGGCGGAATTACGTCGTCGATGGCGTACTATCTGGCCCGCGAAGGCATCGGCGCGACGACGCTCGTCCACGTGGGCGGCGATGCGGTGGTGGGCCTGCCGCATCCCGACGTGATGCTCGAATTCGAGCGCGATCCCGATACGAAAGCCGTCGTCATGTTCGGCGAGATCGGCACGAGCCAGGAAGAGCGCGTCGCTGACCTCATCGAAGCGGGCGCGTTCACCAAGCCGCTGATCGCCTACATCGGCGGCAAGGCGGCGAAGAGCGGCACGCGTTTCTCGCACGCGGGCGCGATTGTCGAAGGCGGGCGCGGCACCTACGACGGCAAGGTAGCTCGCCTACGTGAAGTCGGCGCGACGGTGGTGGAGCAGTTTATGGACCTGCCGGGCGCGACGAAAGCGGTGTTAGCGAAGCTGTAGACGGTAGACAGTAGACGGTAGACGGGGCTGGAAGAGCAAACCCTGTCTACCGTATACCGTCTACCTGAAAAGGAGACGGACATGACTGAACAGACATGGACTCAACCGATTACGAAGATCGAGCCGAACAAGGTGGCTGTGCGCGGGTACCGGATCGACGAATTGATGGGCCGCGTCCCGTTTGCGCACGTGGTGTATCTGGTGCTCAAGGGCGAGTTGCCCACGGAGGCGCAGGGGCGCGTGATGGACGCGCTGCTCGTCGCCAGTGTGGATCACGGGGCGACGCCGCCCTCGGCGTTGGCGGCGCGGACCGTGGCTTCCGGTGGCGCGCCGCTGACGACGGGCATTGCGGCGGGCGTGATGACGATCAACCGGCATCATGGCGGCGCAATTGAGGGCTGCATGCAGGTGCTGCTTGAGGCCACGGCGCGGCAGCGCGAAGCAGGTGAGGACGCGCTGACGACCGCTCGCGCGCTGATGGCGGAGTATCGCGCGCAGAAAAAGCGCGTTCCCGGCTATGGGCATCGCATCCACACGGATGATCCGCGCACGGCGCGGCTATTCGCTATTGCTGACGAAGCGGGCGTCGCCGGTGACTACGTGGCGATGGCGCAGGCGATCCAGCAGGCGATGAAGGAGACGCTGGGTAAGGAACTACCGCTCAACGTGGACGGCGCCATCGCAGCGGTGCTGTGCGAGATGGACTTCCCGCCGGAGATGGGCAATGGCCTCTTCGCCATCGCCCGCACCGTCGGCCTCACCGCGCACGTCTTCGACGAAATCACGGCTCAGCGTGCGATGCGACGCATCTCTCCAACGGCGCACGAGTACAACGGGCCGGAGGAAAGAGCTTTATAGTTGAGGATTCAGGGTTATGGGCTGTGGGTTTGTGAACGAATCAACCCTCAACCCATAACCCTAAACTCACAACTCACAACCGGAGGACAAAATGCGTGACGAATTGCTCAACACAATCCCGGAATTCAACTTGATTGCCGGCGCGGATTTGCGGGAAAAGACGATCCGGACGTGGGAACTGGCGATGCGTGAGGGTGGGTGGACGCTGGCGGATTTGGCGCGGATGCCGTTCTCGCTGCTCATCAACCCCTGCCCGGTGAACTTCATCGAGCACACGCGGGCCGTGGCGCAAATCGCCATCAAAGCGGCGGAGGTCTTCGCCGACTTGTACGGCAACCGCGTGCCGGTGGATATGGACATTCTCGTCTCCGGTGGTATCCTACGAGATGTGGGCAAGCTGGTGGAGTACGAGGAACGCGAGCCGGGCGTGTTCGTGCAGACGGCAGCGGGGAAGATGCTGCGGCACCCGTTCACCGGCATGGAATTGTCCGCACGCTGTGGCTTGCCCGTCGAGGTGCAGCACATCATTGCCGCGCACGCAGATGAGGGTGAAAAGGTGAAACGCAGCACTGAAGCGACCATCGTCAATCACGCGGATTTCATCAGCTTCCATGCCGTGTTGCGGTTGGGGCAAGGAAAGAATCTTGAATCAAGAATCAGCGAAACGCCCTCCCGGTAAAATCACAGGGCCGTGCGAGCATCAATGGGTGGAACTGGGTGCGGATGCCGTTTACTGCTGGCGGCGAGAATGCCGGCTTTGCGGCGCAGTCGAACGGCAGGAGCACACGCTGGTGTATGCGCCGTATACCGTCACAGGATGTTGCGTGCATACGTTTGTGTGCGAGGGATGCGGGTATATTCCATACTGAATGAGGCTATATGACATCTGAGCAATTGAAAGACTTGAAAGATCGCACGCTGGCCCGTTTTTACTCCCTGGGCGAGGAAATTATGAACGGCGTCACCCACGGGATTGGCGCGGCGCTGAGCGTGGCCGGGCTGACGGTACTGGTGGTGTTGGCCGTCCTCTACGGCAACGTGACGCAGGTGGTGAGCTTCAGCATCTACGGCGCGTCTCTGGTGACGCTGTACGTGGCTTCGACGCTGTACCACAGCTTCCAGCATCCGAAGGTCAAGCGCGTCTTCCGCATCCTCGATCACGCCTCGATCTTTTTTCTCATTGCTGGAACGTACACGCCGTTCTTGCTGCTCGGCGTGCAGGGCACGTGGGGCTGGACGTTCCTCATCCTCATCTGGGGGCTGGCGATTTTGGGCGTGAGCTTCAAAGCGCTGTTCATCAACCGCCTGCAAAAGCTGTCCGTCCTGATGTATATTTTGATGGGCTGGTTGAGCGTCCTGGTGATTAGGACTTTGCTGCTGAACATTCCCGTGGGCGGGTTGGTCTGGCTGGCTGTGGGTGGCGCGGCGTACACGATCGGCGTTATCTTCTACGCGCTGAAGAAAGTTCCGTACATGCACGGCGTCTGGCACCTCTTCGTGTTGCTCGGCAGTGTGTGCCATTATTTCGCCGTGTTGTTGTATCTCGCGCCGGCGCATTAATTTTGTAAAAATGAACAGGAGGATGATATGAATCAGTCACGTATCATCATTGATCCCAATATCCACTTTGGGAAACCATGTGTTGCAGGAACGCGCATCCCTGTATACGCAGTTTTGGAGCTTGTCCAGGCAGGGATTCCGTTTTCGGAGATTGTGAGCAAGTATTATACAGATCTCACGTTTGATGATGTTGCTGCGTGTGTGCAATATGCTCTTGATTTGATCAAAGCTGAAGAAGTTCACCTTGTCGGAGCTATGGCGTGAAATTCTTCGTTGATCAAGACGTCTATCAAGTTACGATTGACTTCCTCCGTGATTTGGGGCATGACGTGTTGTGTGCTGCAGAAGCCGGGCTGAGTCGAGCTTCTGATGTGACGTTATTGCACTATGCCCGGCAGGATGGCCGTATGCTCGTTACACGGGATAAGGATTTTGGTGCGCTCGTCTTTTTAGAGGTGGTAGATCATGGTGGGGTTATCTTGTTGCGGATAACTTTCGATACATTGGAAGATGTTCACCGAGAGTTGCTTCGTCTTTTAAGCGCGCATCAAGCCGAAGAGTTAAGTGCTTGCTTTGTAACAGTGGAGCCAGGACGACATCGAATACGTAGAGCGAGGGAGTAAAGAAGCCATGACAGGTCAAACCCTCATCCAGAAAATCTTCGCCGTGCATACTGCGCCCGATGCTTCAGTCGCGGCAGGCGACATCATCTGGCTCGACCTGGACGTGCGCACGGCGCGCGATTTCGGCGGCGCGAACGTGGTCAAGAACTACCGTGAACACTACGGCGACGTGCCGGTCGCCGATCCCGCCAGAACGTTCTTCACCTTCGACCTGGTTGTGCCGCCGAGCAACATTCCCTACGCCAACAATCAGCAGCTCTGCCGTGAGTGGGCGCGGACGCAGGGCGTGCGTGTCTTCGACGTGAATGCGGGCATCGGCTCGCACGTCGCCATTGAAGAGGGACTGGTGCAACCCGGCAGCACGTTTGTCGGCACGGATAGCCACCTCAACATCCTCGGCGCGGTGGGCGCGTTTGGGCAAGGGATGGGCGACCAGGACATCGCCTTCGCCTTCAAGACCGGGCGCACCTGGTTCGAGGTTCCGCCGACGATGAAGGTGATTCTCAAGGGCGCGTTGCGCCCACCGTGTACGGCCCGCGACCTGACGTTGGCTGTGATGCGTGAGATCGGCTCCAGCGGTGCACTAGGCCGCGCAATCGAATTCTACGGCCCCGCCATCGACGCACTCGACCTTACGGGCCGCATCACCCTCGCCAGCCAGGTCACAGAGATGGGTGGCATTATCGGCTTTCCAATCAGCGAATCGGCGAATCAGCGAATCGGCGAATCGGCGAATGGTGAAAGGCGAATCACGAATCACGAATCACGAATCACGAATCCCCCCTTACTCCTTA
This sequence comes from Anaerolineae bacterium, assembly GCA_049975385.1. Classification (GTDB taxonomy): domain Bacteria; phylum Chloroflexota; class Anaerolineae; order B4-G1; family SLSP01; genus DSWT01. The sequence continues at coordinate 29,564 of JBNGDO010000020.1, forward strand.
CTCCTTACTCCTTACTCCCTGACCCGGACGCCGAGTATATCGAAACCGTAACCGTGGACATTACCGATCTCGAGCCGCTCATCGCCTGCCCGCCGAGTCCGACGAACGTGAAGCCCGTGCGCGAGGTCGCCGGACGGCGCATCGACAGCGTTTTCCTCGGCTCCTGCACCAACGGGCGCTTCGAGGATTTCGCCGCCGTCGCGGAGATCGTGCGCGGCAAGCGCATCGCCTCGCACGTGATGGCGACCGTCGTTCCGGCGACACGGCGCGTCTACGCGCAGATGCTCGCCTCGGGTGTGCTGCAGACGTTGTTCGATGCCGGGTTCATCATCAGCAACCCCGGCTGCGGCGGCTGCGCGTCGGGTCATCTGGGGATGACGGGCAAAGGCGAGGTGCAGGTCAGCACCAGCAACCGCAACTTCCCCGGCAAGCAAGGCGCGGGCGAGACGTACCTTGCCAGTCCCGTTACGGCGGCGTGGTGCGCGCTCAAGGGCGAGATTGCGGCTTCAGAAGAATAGATTGTATAATTGAAGAAGAGGATGCGTGAAATGAAAATCCAAGATCATACACTACAAGAAATTCTACAACGGGTTCTATCCGTTGGTGGGCCTCAGAAAGTAATTCTTTTTGGTTCCCGCGCGCGCGGCGATGCCAAACCGGGTAGTGACTACGATCTTCTGGTCATCGAATCCTCTGATTTGCCTCGTTATCGTCGTGCCGCCAAGTATCGCAAGGCACTTACCGGTGTGTGCGCAGCCAAGGATATTGTCGTTTGGACGCCTGAAGAGGTTGCCGAGTGGCGGAATGTCCCTCATGCATTTATTACAACCGCTGTCGATGAAGGAATTATTCTATATGAAAGATAAACATGACCTTGTTCGTGGTTGGATTACCAAAGCCGAAAGCGACCTATTTGTTGTAAAGCAGATTCTAGACACGCCTGGCCCCTATGATACGGCGTGCTTTCATGCGCAACAGGCCATTGAAAAATTCCTCAAGAGCGTTTTGCTCCTTTATGATCTGCCGGCGCCGCGCACACACGATCTCGAAGAAATTCAGCGACTGTGCTTAGAAGTTTGCCCCATTCCAGAATTGGCCGCCCTGGACTTAACACAAATAACCGATTATGCGGTAGCAGCGCGGTACGATATTGAATTTTGGCCAGAAAAAGCAGCGTTGCTCGAGGCTTTGCTCATAGTCGAAGAAGTTCGGGGTATTGTCTCAGGTCTGATATTGCCAGAATCTGAACAATGACGATCGGACGCTTCTACGGCGGCATCGGCGCCGTGATTTGGTCTCCTGAAAAGCAGCGTTACCTGCTGCTGCGCCGAGCGGCGAGCAAGGACTTCGCGGCGGGCGTGTGGGAATGTGTGACCGGGCGCGTGGATCAGGGCGAGGGCTTCGAGGACGCGCTGCACCGCGAGGTTCGTGAGGAGGTGGGTGTCACCGCGCGTGTGTTGTGCATCCTGGGGACGACGCACTTTTACCGGGGGGCGCCCGCGCCGGAGAACGAGATCATCGGTGTGGTCTACCTTTGCGCCGTGGATGATGCGGATACCGTGCGCATCAGCGCCGAACACGATGCGCTGCGCTGGGTCACGGCGCAGGAGGCTGGCGCGCTCCTTACGGCGACCGGTTTGAGCACGCAGTGGATGCGCCGTGTGATCGAGCGTGCGGACGCGGTGCGGCAGCAGTTGCCAGCTACCTTGACGCACTATTACGAGCAAAATGGATTCGAACTGGGGTAAACGATGAAACCGACACACATCACCGGACGGCTTTGGGTGCTCACCACACCGGATGGCGTGCTCTACGACGACATCGACACCGATATGATCTTCCATAATCGCTATCTGCACATCACCGACGTGGCGCAGATGGGGCAGTATGCGCTCGACAATCTGCGTGGGTGGGAGGATTTCGCAAAACGCGCGCAGCCCGGCGACATCGTGATGGCAGGCCGCAACTTCGGGGCGGGATCGTCGCGGCAGCAGGCAGTGGATTGCTTCCATGCGCTCGACATCGCGGCGATTATCGCCGAGAGCTTCGGCGCGATCTACAAGCGCAACGCGATCAACAGTGGCCTGCCGATTGTGAGCCTGCCTGGTTTGACCGAAAATGCCCCTGTTTTCCACAATGGCGACACCGTCAGCGTGAATTTCGAGACGGGGACGGTGATCCTCAACGATGCGCAAACTTTCGCCGCGCAGCCGTTTTCGCAGGTGCAGATGGACATTTACCAGGCGGGCAATTTGTTCGCTTATGGCAACGTGCGACCTTTGACCTGAACCTTGCAACCGGAGTAAAGCGATGGGACATACCTTTGCCGAAAAAGTGCTCGCCCGCAAGGCCGGGCTGGAAAGCGTTGTGCCGGGGCAGATCGTGACAGTGCGGCCCGACAAGCTGCTCACCCACGACAACACGTCGGACATTGCGCGGAAATTTCGCGCGATCGGCGTCGACAGAGTCGCCGACCCCGCGATGCACGTCATCGTGCTGGATCACGTCACGCCGGCGGCCAACGAAACATATGCCATCAGCCACAAGGCCACGCGCGCGTTCGTGGCAGGACAGGGCATCGAAGCGTTCTACGACATCGGCGAGGGCATCTGTCACCAGGTGTTGCCGGAGAAAGGACATGCCTGGCCCGGCGCGGCGATCGTCGGCAGCGACTCGCACACGCCGACGCACGGGGCGTTCGGCGCGTTCGCGGCGGGCATCGGGCGCACCGAGGCCGCTGCAGTGACGGCGACCGGTTCGATCTGGCTGCGCGTGCCGGAGACGCTGCGCATCGTCCTCCACGGGGCGCTGCCGCCGCGCGTCTCCGCCAAAGACGTGATCCTGCGCATCATCGGCGACCTGCGCGCCGACGGAGCGGACTACTGCTCCGTGGAGTTCGCGGGCGAGGCGATTCGCGCGATGAGCGTCGCCGGGCGGATGGTGCTGTGCAACATGGCCGCCGAAATGGGCGCAAAGAACGCCGTCGTCGAAGCGGACGCGACGACGCTGGATTGGCTGGCGAGGCGCACACCCTGGGACACCGAAACGTTGCGTCGCTGGGCTGCCGAATTCCGCGCTGACCCGGACGCTGCCTATGCTCGCGTCATCGAGTATGACGTGAGTGACCTTGAGCCGCAAGTAGCCAGACCGCACACCGTCGACAACGTCGTACCGGTCACGGAAGTTGTGGGAACGAAAATCGATCAGGCCCTCATCGGCACCTGCACCAACGGGCGGTTGGAGGACCTGGAAGCGGCAGCCGACATCCTGCATGGCAAACACATCGCGTCGAATGTGCGCCTGCTGGTGTTGCCGGCCTCGCGCGAAATCCTGCTGGCGGCTATCGAGCGCAGCGTTATCGTCGATTTGGTGGCGGCGGGCGCGACGCTGCTCAATCCCGGCTGCGGCCCGTGCCTGGGCGCGCACGAGGGTTGTATGGCGCCCGGCGAGGTGACGATTTCGACAGCGAACCGCAACTTCAAAGGCCGGATGGGATCGAAGGAGGCGTTTACCTACCTCGCCAGCCCGGCGACCGTGGCAGCATCGGCGCTGGCTGGGGTGATTGCGGATCCTCGGGAGGGGTGAATATGACAGAAGACCTGGCACGAGAATACGACATTTCCATAGATTGGGAACAGCTTGAAATGATAGCACGTCTGTCGCCGGCAGAGCGGGTTTTAGCTGGGATGCGCGCCCAGGCTTTTGCTATGGCAGCCCTGCGCGGCACATTGCACCGTCGTTTTCCAGAAATGTCGCGCTCCGAGCTAAACATGAAAACACTTGCTTATCTGACCCCATTGAGGATGAAAGTACCATGAGCGCCATTGGTTTTTATCTACGTATCATACGAGCACTAGAAGAAATCGACGCGCCATATATGATCGTTGGCGCGTTTGCCGGATTAGCTTTCGGCGTCACGCGCGCGACCTTTGATGTGGATATCCTGGTTGATTTGCATGATGATGACTTCAATGCGCTGGCAGAGCGGTTTCCTCCTCCACGCTACGACGCTGATCCCGAAATGATGCGCAATTCCACCCGGATGGGCATCATGTTCAACATCATCGACACAGAAGAAGGCGTAAAGGCTGATTTGGTCCCACTGACCCGCGAACCGGGCTATCGCCTTGCCTTTGACAGGCGCGTGCGGCAAGTTTTTCAGGATGAAGAAGGCGATAGTTTCGAAGCATGGTGTGCGCAACCGACGGACATCATCATTGGAAAACTCAAAGCCTGGGCCGAAGGGCGTTCAAGCAAACATCCGGCGGATATTGCAGCTATGCTGGCCTTCGCATTCAGTGGATTAAGCTCAGAAACGATAAACGTGCAGGCGATTGAAATCGAAGCTGCACGACTGGGCATTGACGTTGTCAAGTTGTGGCATGATGTATTATCTGATGCACAGAAGGCCACGCGCCGTTATAAGGAGAATCATGATGGAGACTAAAATCGCCGGCCGTGTCTGGAAATACGGCGACGACGTCAACACCGATGTCATTTTTCCTGGCAAGTACACGTACAGCCTCACCGATCCGGCGGAGATGGCCAAGCACGCGCTCGAAGACCTGGATCCGTCGTTCGTGAAGAACGTGCGGCCCGGTGACATCATCGTGGCGGGCAAGAACTGGGGCTGCGGCAGCTCCCGCGAACAGGCCGTGGTCTGCCTCAAAGAGGCCGGCGTGGGCGCGATTGTAGCGCGCAGTTTCGCCCGCATCTACTTCCGCAACGCCATCAACTACGCGCTGCCCATCGTCACGTGTGATGCGGTGGACAGCGTCGAATCCGGCGACGAGATCACCATCGACTTTACCGCCGGAACCGTCATCACCCCGCGCGCCACGTACACCTTCCCAACATTCCCGCCGGAAGTGATGGCAATCCTGGAAGCGGGTGGTTTGATTCCATATACGCAGCAAGCGTTAGGTGTCTAAAAAATAGGGATTGGGGACTAGGGATTAGGGATTGGGCGGCCCAATCCCTAATCCCTAGTCCCCAGTTCCCAATAAACTATCATCGGAGGAACCATGGCTAAATACAAAATCGCTTTGATGCCAGGCGACGGCATCGGCAACGACGTGATGGACGCGGGCAAGATCGTGCTGGACAAGATCGCGCTGGACGCGGAGTACGTCCCTGCCGACATTGGTTGGGAGTTCTGGCGGACGGAGGGCGAGGCACTGCCGCAGCGCACGGTGGACACGCTCAAGACGTGCACCTGCGCGCTTTTCGCGGCGATTACGTCCAAGCCCAAGGAAGAGGCTGAAGCTGAATTGATCCCCGAATTGCAGGGAACGGGCCTGATCTATCGCAGCCCCATTGTGCGGCTACGGCAGATGTTCGACCTGTACGCAAATCTACGCCCGTGCAAGGCGTTCAAAGGCAATCCGCTCAATTACCGGGATGACATCGACCTTGTCGTTTTCCGCGAGAACACGCAAGGCCTCTACGCTGGGGTAGAGTTTCACCCGCTGCCCAACGATTTGCGCGCCAAACTCGAGGAATTCAGCCCACGGATGGCAGCGTTCGCGGGGGTGGATTCGGCAGACATCGCGCTTTCGACGCGTATCTTCACCCGCGAGGGCTGCCAGCGCATTGTGCGCCGGGCCTTCGAGTACGCCAAGCAGTTCGGTTATCCCACGGTGACGCTGGTTTCCAAGCCCAACGTCATCCGTGAAACCTCCGGGCTGATGGTGCGCGAGGCACGCAAGATCGCGGCGGAGTATCCCGGTATTGACCTCTGGGAAACCAACGTGGATGCGATGGCGATGTGGCTGATCAAGAATCCGCAGGATTATGGCGTGATGGTCGCCAGCAATATGTTCGGCGATATTGTCTCGGATTTGGCAGCGCAGCTTGTGGGCGGGCTGGGCTTCGCGGCTAGCGGTAATCTGGGCGATGACTTTGCCGTCTTCGAGCCGACGCACGGCTCCGCGCCTAAGTATGCGGGGCAGTACAAGGTCAATCCCACCGCGATGCTGCTGTCCATCAAATTGATGCTCGACTGGCTCGGCGAGATGGACAAGGCGGCATCCCTGGAACAAGCCATCGCCGCCGTCATCGAAGAAGGTGAGGTGTGCACCTACGATATGGGCGGTAGCGCCACCACGTTGGACGTGGCGCAGGCTATTGTGACGAAGCTGTAGAGGTAGCGTGGCAACAGAGTTACCCGTTCGTGCGGACGCCAACCAGCGTCAAGCAACAGTGCTCCGCGACAAGCTGGTCGTGAATTGGGCACGTTATGCGCAGGCCATCGCGCCGTGGTTGATTGCGCTGGCTTTTGTCACCGTAGAGATCCGGCGCGTGTGGAACCAGATTGCCGTGCGCTACCCTGACTTCTTCGGGTGGGCCGAGCGCGCCGCGCGCCTCGATTTCACCAACCTCGCCCATCCCGATTGGGTGCACGGCCTCTATCCTCTGGGATACCCCTTGTTACTGCGCTTGGGCCGCGAGTTGGGCGTCGATGTGCTGCGCACCGCGTTTGCGCTCTCCATCTTCGGCGGCTTTCTCGGGCTGCTCGGTACGTATTGGCTGGTGCGCCGGATGACAGGTCGTTGGTGGTTGGCGATCTTGACCGAGCTTTTACAGGCATGTATGGCCTTTTACCTTTTCTACGGCAACCTGGATGCGACCGACATGCTGGCTTCTGGCCTAATCCTCTGCGCGTTCCCGCTGCTGCTGAGCGAAAAGCAACGTCGAACGGCGGCTTTCTGGGCTGGACTGCTGGTAGGACTCTCGTATTTGATCCGGTACACGGCTTCGATGACGGTGGTGGCGTGTGTACTCTTCCTGCTGATCCCCTTCATCGTGCGCCGCGACCGGGAGAGTTTATGGATTACGGGTTCCTTCTTACTCGGCGCTTTTATTGGCGCATTCCCACAGTTCCTTTGCAGCTTTCTCGTCAAGGGCACGCCGTTCTACAACGAGCAGCCGCACAATCTATGGTTTCACCTGCGCGGCTCCTCGGACTACATCTACGCCTGGCACGAGGTCCCGATGGACATCGGGATGCTGGAGGTGATTCGGGCGCAGCCCAAGGCTTTTGCCTCTCACTGGTGGCAGACGTTCCTGAGCTACTGGCGTACCAGCGAGGGCTACTCGGTGGATGGGTTTTTCGGCATCTTCGCAATGGCCGGATTCTGGTTTGCGATGCTCTACACACGGGGTGATCTTAAGCCAAAAGCGCGCGCGTTTTTCGGTATCTACACCGCGGGCTTGATCGCGCTACTCTCGATGGCCCGGCTCGACCGGCGGTTCCTGATCACGCTGATGCCGTTGCAGGTTTTCGGCAGCCTTTATTTTGCGTGGTTGTTGCTGCCTGAGAAGGTGGCGGTGCGTCGCTGGCAGATTCCGCTGCGCCTGCCCTTGCTGTTGCTCCTGTGCATCCCGTATCTGTCCCAATCGTTCACGTTTATGGTCAGCAACCACGGCGACGAGGCGGTGGTCGAGGTCAGCAACACGCTGCACGCGGCCGGGATGCAGACGGCGAACGAGGTTTTCAGTACTCACGTTGACTATCACGACGTGGCATCACCCTGGAAATGGCGCTACACGATGGCGTTCATCATGGCGCGCGACCTGGAGACCCACGAGGAGATCCTGGGATACATCCAGGAGCACGGCTACCGGTTCTTCATTATGGACAAAACTACGGGACTGTTTATCTATCCTACTCAGGAAGAGCTGCTCAATCCCGAAAACCGGTATCCTGGGTTGACGCCGATCTACGTCCCCGACGAACGTGAAGCCGTTATCTATCGCGTGGAAGGGCCACAGTGGCCGCACCCCACAGCGATTTCTGCGACGTTGGAGAACGGCATCGCGTTGACTGGTTACGAACTGTATCAGAGCGCCGATCAGCCGCCGGGAGGTGGACAGCGCGTTGGGCTGTACCTCCACTGGCGCGCATCGGCACCGATCTCACAATCTCTCAAGGTCTTTGTCCACGTCTTTGATGCGGATGGGCAGTTAGTGACCCAGCATGACAGCATTCCAGCACTGTGGACTTATCCCGTAGAGCGCTGGGCCGTGGGGGAGAACGTGGTGGATTTCCATCCGCTGCTCTTCGCGCCGGAGGCGGGATGGGGGCCATTCACGCTTCGGGTGGGATTTTATGATGCCGGGACCGGCGTGCGTATCCCTGTGCAAGCTGCGGAGGAAGTGTCGGACGAGGCTATTGCGGTGACCCAATTCACGTTGGAGTAAGACAGACGTTTTCTGGCCGGCACAAAGCTTCAATCGCCATTTTGCACAGCGGGTTCTTTGATTTCTTCTGGTGGTACGAGGGCTTCGATGACGATGTCGCCAAAGCGGTTTTGTTGTTGGGCCTGTACAGTGCACTGTTTGATCAACTCCAAAATCGCCTGTAATGTGACGACGGCTTCGACGCGCGTGGGCTGTTGGCTCAACAGCGCACGGTACGTCACAGTCATAGCGTGGGTGGATGATTTTGCCCAGCGGATGAGGCGTTGGCGTATCAGGCGAATCTGCTGGGCCACGCTGATGCGCGGACGTTGGATCGCTTCCTGAGGCGTCGGCCCTTCGGTAGGAAACAACACGGCCTGCGCTGCCGCGCGCAGGTCTGCTACCGTTGCTCCCGATAAGTCGATGGTGTAATTTTGGGGGCGCGGCGGTGGGCCAACGTGGACATAAGCGCGCAATCCGACTTCATCGCGCTCCCGCAGCCACTGTGCTGCCTCTTTGTACTGCCGGTAAGCACGCAACTGCCGCACCAACTCGTCCCCGATGTCGTCTTCGTCTCGCACGAGCCGCGCCGACTCTGGCGGTTTAGGTAGCAGTGCCCGCGACTTGATCCATAGCAGGCGTGCGGCGACTGCTAAAAAGTCCGCTATAACCTCGATCTGCATCTTCTCGCGGAGCACATTCACCTGCGCAAGGAACTCGTCGGTCACTTTTGCCAGAGCGACCTTCGTGATATCCAATTCGTTCTTCTCGATGAGATGTAACAGCAGTTCCAGCGGCCCCTCGAAGATGGACGTGGTGATTTCATAGCTCATAGATGTGCGTTTCCTGTTCTCAAGATAAGGCCTAACCGCGCAGATACTTGCTTAACGAGCAAGAAAACGGGCGTCGAAGGCTGTGTTGGTTCCGGTTTATCCGGGTTAGGCACAGCATAATCGAAAAGTGAGAATGTTCAAGTGGGGGAGTGGGAATTGGTAATCAGGGATTGGTAATCAGGTAATGAGTAACGAGTTTTCACCATTCGCTGATTCGCTCATTTCATGGTATTATTTGGGATAATCTTTGGGATAATGACACGGAATCGCAAATAACTTGACTATTTGACTACCCGACTAACGACTATCTGACGACCTGACGCTTCTGGGGGAACTGTGGACGTCCTGACTCCGGTGTTGCTATTGCTGGCAGAATTGTTCGTCGTCCTGGGGTTGCTGCTCTGGGCTGACCGCTGGCTGCATCGCCATCTCCAGGGCGTGATGTTTCTCCTCAGCAACGACGAGGAAATCGCTCTTTGGTTGTATGCCATCATTCTGCTGCCTGGCGTGCTGCTGCACGAGGTTAGTCATGCCCTGGCAGCCGCCATCGTTGGCGTGAGAATTGGCCGCATCAACATCCTCCCGCGCCGGGTGGGCAAGCGCATCCAACTGGGCTTTGTGCCGGTGCAAGAGACCGACTTCATCCGTGCTAGTTTCATCGGTGCAGCACCGCTTTTTTGCGGCGGATTGGCCGTTATTGCGCTGGGGTACAAGGTCTTTGGCGCGCCGGAGGTTGTCGCGGCTCTGGCGGGGCAGGATTGGCTGGCCGCATTTAGGGGGCTGTCCGCCGCGTTCCAGGCCCCGGACGCGTGGATTTGGGCCTACCTGGTCTTCGCCATCGGCAATACGATGCTGCCGAGCCGCTCCGACATCCACGCCTGGCCTTTTATTGGATTTGTGGCCGTGGTGTTGGTATTTCTCGTGCTGCTGCTCGGTGGTGGGACGCTGTTGTTGGATGGCCTGGGGCAGTTTCTCACCGTCGCTGTGCGATGGATAGTGCTGCTCGGTGGATGTACGTTGCTGATTGATCTGCCCTTCTTCGCACTGATCCTCGTGGGGCAGAAGGCATTGGAACACGTCAAGGGCGTTCGTCTGGAGTACCGGTAAGGATGCAGGAGACAAGAGGCAGGAGGCAAGAAGCAGGAGGCAAGATACAGGTGGCAAAGAATTGGCCTGCCGTAGCGATTTTGGTGATTTTCTTGGTGGTTGGGACGTTGTACGCGGTGTACACGCCTGTGTGGCAAGCACCCGACGAACCCGCGCACTACAACTACATCCGCGCGCTGGCCGAGGGCGATGGCTTCCCCGAGTTGGAGCTAGGCGATTACGATCAAGCGTATCTTTCGCGCCTGACCTCAGAAGGATTCCCACCGGAGCTTTCGGTGGCTTCACTGGAATACGAAGATCACCAGCCGCCACTTTATTACTTGCTGGCCATGCCGGTCTACCGGCTCTTTGCTGGTGAGGTGATTCCATTGCGGCTCTTCTCGCTCTTACTCGGTGCCATCGGCGTCGCCATGGTGATGTGTATCCTGCGCGAATTCTGGCCGGAGCGGCCCGGACTGGCCTGGTTGGGCAGCGGTATCGTCGCCTTCATCCCGCAGTTCGTGGCGATGATCGCCTCGATCAACAATGACGCGCTCACATTCGCGTTGTTGTGGCTGTGGCTGTGGTTGGCGCTGCGCTATCTGCGTGGCGCAACGTCGCCATGGATATTGGGCAGCGTGCTTGGTCTGCTGCTTCTCACCAAATCGACCGGGTATGGCGCGGTTGTGCTGGCAGTGTTGACGATTGCGCTACGCGCACGACGTACGGGACAATCGTTGCGATGGAGCGCGCGCGAGGTGCTCTTCGTCCTTGGCCCGGCACTCGTTTTGGGCGCGCTGTGGTGGGTGCGTAACAGTGTCGTCTATGGCTGGCCAGACGTGATGGGCCTGATCCGCCACGATGCGATCGTGACCGGGCAGCCGCGCACGCTGGACTGGATTGCCCGCGATGGTCTGTTCCCGTTCCTCGGTGGGGCGCTGCGCACGACGTTCCGCTCTTTCTGGGGCCAGTTTGGCTGGATGGGCGTGGTTCTGGATGCGCGTATCTATCTGGGCCTGGCAATCTTCTCTGGCTTGATTATCTGGGGTGCTGCGTGGCGTCTAGCGACGGGTCTGCGCGCTGGCCTCGAGGCTCGGCAGCGCGACGGCTTGCTCTTGCTTGGGGCGTCCGCGTTGATCACCGCTGCGCTGTTCGTGGGATACAACCTCACGTTCGTGCAACATCAAGGCCGCTACCTCTTCACAGCTTTGCCGCTCGTCGGATTGGCAGCCGCCGCTGGATTGCAGCAACTCCTCAATCGCAAGTTGGCCGTGGTCACGGCATTGTGTATGCTGCTCGCTCTGATTGTGGTTGGAGTCGTGGGACTGTTGGCCGGCGACCTCCCGTTCTGGTCGATGGCGCTGTTCGGCGTGGGGATGGTCGCATTGCCAGTCGCCGCTTTTGTCCCGCAGACCTGGCGTGGCTTGCTCAGTGCTGGGCTGCTCCTCGCGCTGGCTGCCCTGGATGTTTGGTGTTTGTTCGGCTTCATCGTCCCCATTCTCGCGCGTTGATCAGGATTCCCCCATTCGTTGATTCTCCATTCTTAATTCACGAGGAGATTTATGCCTATTGAACCTGGATTAACAAACGAAATCACGCACATCGTTGCCGAAAGTGATACGGCCACTGTCTACGGCAGCGGTCTTGCTCCGGTGTTGAGCACACCGCACCTTGTCGCGTTGCTGGAGGGTGCAGCGCAGACGGCACTGACGCCTTATCTGGAACCTGGGCAAAGCTCGGTGGGTGTGCATGTCGATATCAGACATCTCGCCGCTACCCCGATCGGAATGTCTGTTCGCGTTTGTGCGAAAGTGACCGAAGTGGTACTGCCGCGCGTATGTTTTCATGTGGAGGCCTGGGACGATGTGGAGAAGATCGGCGAAGGCAAACACGAGCGTTTTATCATTGATTGCGCGCGCTTTATGGCGCGGGTGACGCGCAAGCAGGGAGCGTGATAATGTCAACGCCGACGGTCAACGGTGCCGATTTCCCCGAACACGTCTATCGACAAACGTTTGAAGCCATCTACGCATATCTCGAGGAACGTCTGTGTATTGATCCCACCTTCACACCCGAGGATATAAGGCAGTTCCTCGAGGATGCCTACGTGCGCCAGGGCAACAACTGGATCGGACGCGGGGTGCTGGAAGATAAAAAACTCGCCGCGGTCATCGCCGCCTACGAAAGTTTCCTCGCCAAGTGGGAGGCGGAATTGGAAATGGCATCGTAGCATCCTTACATTACATCTTCGCTTGGGGAAGGTTCCTATGTAAACAGGGTTTGGGTGCAATGCACCCAAACCCTGTTCTTGTTTTCCACTTTTCATCCATTAAAAACTTGACACGCCAGAAAACCAGTGTAGAATAATAGTAGTTGTTTTTATAACGTCTTAGTTATATCTATAACCACTATGGAGGTGTGATCTTGACGACAGACTTGATCGACCATTTGACGCGACTGGGATTCTCCGAATACGAAGCCAAGGCTTATCTCGCGCTGCTTCGCGAGAGCCCCGTCACAGGTTACCAACTGGCGAAACTTTCCAGTGTCCCTCGCTCGATGATCTATGAGGCGATGGGCAAGCTCGTGGCACGCGGTGCAGCGATGACATTGCGCGTTGACGGGGGGGTGAAGTATGCGCCGGTTCCGCCGGAGGAGTTCCTCACGCAATTGCAACGCGAGCAGGAGGAACTGATCGGCTCTTTGCAGGATGATCTCACAGCGCTTGGTATGACCTCGGACCTGGATTACGTCTGGAACATCGAGGGGCACGAGAACATCCTCGCCAAAGCCGAAGAAATGCTCGCGCAGGCGCAGGAAAGCGTCTACATCGCGCTGTTCCCTTCCACGTTCCCGGCGTTGCGAGACGCTTTGGCGGAAACCGTGCAGCGCGGCGTGCGGGTCGTTATCTACACCACAGAGGATATCGACTTTCCAAGCTGCCGCGTGGTTGTCGCGCACGTCTCGGAAGAAACCCTGTCGCAGGCGCGAGGACTGGGGCTGATCCTCGTCATCGATGGAGAGGAAGTGCTCGTTGGTGAATGGCTGACGGCCTCCCAGGCGCGGGCGTCGTGGACGAGCAATGCGCTCCTGGTCTTTATCGCAGAACACCATCTCCGCACAGACCTGTACCTGCCGCAGTTACTCACAATGCTCGGCGATCAAGCGCTGGCTATTATCCAGGAAGAAGACCGGGAGTTGTTCGCGCGCGCGTTAGAGAGCCGGGTGGAGTGCTAAAGAATCAGCGAGTCAGCGAATAGTAAATCACGTGCGCCGATTCTTAATTCGCTGATTCTCTATAATCAGGAGGTCCATAATGAAAATCTTAGTTTATGGCGCAGGGCCATTGGGCAGCGTTTTTGCCGCGAGACTCCATCAGGGTGGACACGATGTTTCGATTTTGGCGCGTGGACAGCGATTGGCCGACCTGCGCGAGCACGGGGTGGTTATTCACAACATGATCAATGACCAATGGGTGACGGCGCACGTCAACGTCGTCGAGCAGCTTGCGCCGGACGATGACTACGAGCTGGTCATCGTCATTATGCGCAAGAACAACGCGCTGGACGTTCTGCCCATCCTGGCGGCGAACACGCGCGTGCCGGACATCCTTTTCCTGATGAACAACGCCGCCGGACCGGATGCGCTGGTGGAAGCGCTGGGTAAAGAACGGGTGCTGACCGGCTTCCCGGCCTCCGCCGGATACCGCGACGGGCACGTCATCCACTGCCTGACGGGTACGGAAGCGGAGCCATATCCCATCCCGTTTGGCGAGGTGGATGGGCGCGTCACGGAGCGAACGCGCCGCATCGCCGCCGCCATCGAAGCCGCGCCCGGCTTCACGGCGGATATCCGCACGGATATGGATGCCTGGCATAAGTATCACGTCGCGCTGCTGATGCCTTCATTGGCTCCGGCGCTGTATGCCTGCGGCACGGACCGGCTGCGCCTGCTCCGCACGCGGGACGCCCTCGTGCTGGCGATCCGCGCCATCCGTGAGGGGTTCCGCGTGTTGCAGGTCAAGGGGCTGCCGTTGACGCCCGCGCGTTTGCGGCTGTTCACGTGGCTGCCGGAGCCGCTGCTGGTGTGGGTTCTGCGGAAGCGCTTCGCCGACGAGCGGGTGGAGATTGCGATGGTGCGGCACGCCAACGCTGCCCGCGACGAGATGAAACATCTCGCCGATGAGTTTATGGACATTGTAGGCACAACGAACATCCCCACCCCCAGTATTGAACGGCTGTATCCCTACTTCGACCTGGAGACGCCGCTGATGCCTGATAGCAGCCGGGAGATTCCGCTGGACTGGCACGGTGTGTGGGTCTGTGTGGGTGCGTTGGCAGCGATCGTCGCTGCCGGGGCGTGGCTGTGCAAGAAGTTGAAATCTTCAACGGATTGAACGAAAGTAAACGGATATGGAAGCCTGGAAGCAGCGCGCGCAGCAACTCAAAGCCGAAACGTACGCGCTGTACCTGGCCTACCGCGATCCGCGCACGCCGTGGTACGCGCGGATATTTGCCGCCATCGTCGTTGGCTATGCATTCAGTCCCATTGACCTGGTCCCGGACTTTATCCCGGTGTTTGGCTATCTGGATGACCTGATCCTCGTCCCGTTCGGCATCTGGCTGGCGCTCAAGATGATCCCGCCGGAGGTGATGGCTGACAGCCGGGGTAGGGTGCAGGAAGTGTTGGCGAACGGCAAACCTGTTAGTCGGGCCGCTGCTGTCGTCATTGTAGCGATCTGGCTGCTGCTAGCGGCTCTGGGCATTGTCCTGACCGTCGGAATATTCAGATAAAGATCCGTTCGGTCCGTTCGATCTGTTGACCAAAAGGAGGAAAGATGGCTGACTTCCTGGAAAATCCAAAGATTGCGAAGTTGTACAGAGATGTACCGTGGGAGCAACTGGAACCGTATCGCCAGTTCCGCAACGCACACGCCTTTAAGCACATCACGCAGGACGGCGTGACGTGGGCGTATTACGATCTCGGCAGTGGCCCAGAGACCCGCCTGACGCTGACCGGCGCGCTTGCCATCCCTTACTTCGATTGGCACCACCTGCTGTCTTTCGCGCAGACGCACCGCGTCATCGCGCCGTGCTATCCGGCGGTGGATACGATGGACGCGCTCTGCGATGGCCTTGCCGGCATTCTGCATCACGAGGGGATCGAGTGCGCGCACGTCCAGGGTGGCTCATATGGCGGCTTCGTCGCGCAGATCTTCGTGCGGCGCTACCCGGAAATGACAGCTTCGCTCATCCTCTCCCACACACAGCCGACCTATCCCGACGATGAAGGGACGGCGAAGCTGGAACGGATGTTGCGTTGGGCAAAACTGCTGCCGGCTGGGATACTGCGCTGGATGCTGAGTCTCAGTCTGAGCAGGCTTATGCCGGAGAAGACGCCGGACGTGGCGCTCATACTCGCCATTTACGCCGAGTTACTGCGCGTCCGTTTGCGCAAAGCGGACATTCTCAGCATCCTGGCGCGCACCGTGGACTACGAAGGCCACCGTTTTGCACCAGATGATCTGGTCGATTGGCCCGGTCGTATCCTGATCATGATGACCGAAAACGACCGCACCACGCCGGAAGAAGTGCGCGAGGATTTCAAGCGGCTCTACCCGCAGGCGCAAATCCACCTTTTCGAGGGGACAGGGCACGTGACCTCCTGGGAACAGGCGGAGGCATACCGCACCGTCATCAATAAATTCCTCAACGGATTGAACGGAAGTTAACGGAGGGAGGAAAATGACCAAACAGTCAGCCGATATTGCCCGGGGTGTCACCCGGTGGATTTTCAAGAGCATCGTCTACACGGTGATTTTCGGCCTCGCGCTGTTTGCCCCATCCGGTGACCTGAGATGGGTCTGGGGATGGGTCTACCTTGCCATCTACATCATCAACCAGGTGCTCCTGACCGTGATCTTGCCGCCCGATTTGCTCTCGGAGCGTTCCACTGCCCAAGAAGGCAGCAAGGCCTGGGATCTTGTCCTCGCCAGCGTGGCGGCCTTGCTGATGCCGATTGCGGTGTACATCGTTGCTGGATTCGATCACGGTAAGGGATGGAGTGGGACATTCCCACTTGTGGTGCAAATTGTGGCGTTGGCGGTGATGGTCGCCGGTATCGCGCTGTCGGATTGGGCGATGGTGGCGAACCGTTTCTTCTCCGGCCTGGTGCGCATCCAGACGGATCGCGGGCAGACAGTGCAGACAGGCGGGCCGTATCGCTTCGTGCGGCATCCGGGCTACGTCGGCGGGATTTTGCACCACGTCGCCGCGCCGCTGATGCTCGGCTCGTGGTGGGCGTTGATTCCGGGCGTTACCGGCGCGCTGCTGTTCGTCATCCGCACCGCGCTGAAAGACAAAACGCTTCAGCAAGAACTACCCGGTTATGTCGAGTATGCGCACAAGACGCGCTATCGGCTCTTGCCAGGGGTGTGGTGAATGATGAGGCTCTATTTCACACGACACGGCGAGAGCGAAGCCAACCTTCTGCGCGAACATTCAAATCGCGGATTTCGACATCCACTCACGGTTACAGGCAGAGCGCAGGCTGCGGCGCTGGCGCGAAAACTTGAAGGGGTCGCCGTCACACGGTTATTCACCAGCCCGATTATGCGCGCCGTGCAGACGGCGGAGATTCTGTCCGGCGCACTCGGCATCCCCTACGAGATTGCTGACGCGCTGCGCGAGTACGACTGCGGCATCCTGGAAGGCCGGGCCGACGAGGCCGCGTGGCAGCTGCACTTCGCGGTCTTCGATGCCTGGGTGCAGAAAAGTGATTGGGAACGGCGCATTGAGGGCGGCGAAAGTTTTATCGAAATCCGCAACCGGTTCGTGCCCTTTATCGAGCGTTTGATCGCCGAATATGAAGGATCTGCGGCCGACATCGTGTTGGTGGGGCACGGCGGTCTGTATCGCTGTATGCTACCGCTGGTATTGGCGAACGCCGATTTCGATTTCGTCTTGAACCAGCCTATGGGCAACACAGTCTGCATCGTCACTGAAACCAGGCCAGAAGGCCTGGCCTTGATCAACTGGGAGGGATAGACAAATGGAACTGTTTCCGGAACTCGAATTTGGACTGCTCAATGGATGGATTTTCCTGGTATTGCTCAGCCTGACCGATGGCATTTGCTTCCTGATTTTCCCTAAGGACGTGGTCAAACGACTCTTCGACCGCTCCGGCTGGAGTCAGAA
>JBNGDO010000021.1:0-46581 GCA_049975385.1 Anaerolineae bacterium
GATACGTGGACGCCCGCGCTCGTCGGTGTGGGGACGGTCGCGCTCTACGTTGTGCTGGCCGTTGTCCCGACGTTGTTTGGCCCGCCGCAACTGTGGGCGCTCATCCTGGCAAACTCGTTCAAGCTCATGGCGCATGCACTGCTGATGCTCTATCTCTTCTCGCGCAAGGTGGGCAGTCTGCACCGTTATCACATCAAGCGGACGACGTTGGCAGCGCTGGTCGCTTCGGTTCTCATGATCGCGCCCGTGCTGCTGACACTGTCGGCGCTCAGGGACGTTGTTCCTCTGGGGGCGCTCGGTTATCTGATCCGTGTGCTGGCTGCGGGTGCGATCGGTGGCTTGACCTATCTTGTTGCATTACGTTTTATGGACGTGGAAGAATTGACGCTCCTGCGCCAGGCTTTCCGCCGTCCACCTATTGTTGAGGCATAGCAATGATGAATCACACAACGCGGATAACACGGGCGCTTCTCGCGCTCATTCTCCTTCTGTTAACGGGCTGCGCGGGAGAAACGCGGTCTTTGCCCGAGGAGGAGCACATTATCGTTCTCTGGCACGCATTTACTGGCGCGGAATCGCAGGCGCTGCAAACCCTAACGGACCAATTCAACGCAGATAGCTCTTTAAACATCGTTCTGCTCACCGAGTACCAGCAGGACATCATTGCCAAAATCAACAGCGCTGCCGCTGAACATCGCCCTGACCTGGTGATTCTGTGGCCCAAAGACCTGCAGGCCTACATCTCCGCTGGATTGATCGGCGCAACGCCCGAGCTTTCGCCGGCCATGCGCCGGGAGGGCGGCGACCTGCTGCCGATGGCTGAGGCGCTGTATTCGGTCAACGATACGATGCTGGCACTACCTCTGGGCCTGG
This sequence comes from Anaerolineae bacterium, assembly GCA_049975385.1. Classification (GTDB taxonomy): domain Bacteria; phylum Chloroflexota; class Anaerolineae; order B4-G1; family SLSP01; genus DSWT01. The sequence goes on from JBNGDO010000021.1 coordinate 874, forward strand.
CGACCTATGTGTTGTACTATAACGTCGATTGGTTGAGCGATCTGGCGTATATGCCTGAGACGGCGACCTGGGAAGACTTCCGCCGGACGACGTGCGCTGCGACGAATCCCCTCGGTGGGCAGGTGGGGCTGGGGTTGCCTGCGCACGCCAGCAGCCTGCTCTCACTACTGACCTCCGGCGGCGCGGAGATTGTAGGCGCTGACGGATTCTACAATTTCGCCGACCAGCCTGGACAGCAGGCCGCGCTTGTTCTCACTCAAATCCTCAACGGCGCATGCGGTGTCGTCTACAGTGACTTGAGCGATGGTATCGACCGGTTGAGCCACAGTTCGATGGCGATGCTGGTGGAGTCCAGCCTGCGGCTCGCCGACGTCGACCAGGCCGTCATCGCCGGACGCAACTTCAAACTTGGCGTGAGCGAACTGCCCGGGCCAGATGGGCCGGGACCGACGCTGTGGTATGGGCCCGGAATGGTGATCGTCGCGCCTGAAGGCGATCGACGCGACGCGGCGCTCAACGTACTCGGATGGTTCTATTCCGCAGAGGCGCAGGCAATGTGGAGCGCCAATACCGATTATCTGCCAGTGCGCCGGTCACTCGTCGAAAGTCGCTTAACTGACGAAGGACTTATACCTGGTGAAATAGCATTGCTGGCGATGACGTTGAGGGCTGCGGATCAAGGCACCTGGGTGGCCTGGCCGCGCTTTACGGACAACATGGCGTGCCGCGCTTCGCTGCTGCGCGGGCTGCTCTCGATCGGACAGGGTGTGGAGACGCCGGGGGCTTACATCGATACCGCTGTCACGGCCTGCAATACGGGAGTTACGCCATGAACAACTACGCACCTTGTAGTCGTTATATAAAGCAGCGTGGTGTGCGATTGGGCCTGGCTGTGCTGATGGCGATGGTGCTCCTTGCCGGATGGGTGCGCCCTGCAGCGCAGCAGAGCGACTTTGCCATCGATTTCTACAATGCGATCAACCGCGCGCGACTGGACGATGGCTTGGCCCCGCTCGGGCTATCGACGTTGCTGACGCAGGCTGCGCAACGTCACGCAGACGATATCGCCGAGCGCGGTGTTGCATCTCATGATGGTGCGGATGGGTCCTCCTATCAACAGCGTATCCGTGAAGCGGGCTACCGTGCGTGGAACGATGGCTTGTTGGTCAACGAAGTGGTGTGGTTCGGACTGGGCGGACCGGTCGATGCGCTCAACTGGTTTCACAACCGTGCCGAAGAGTGGGCGATTTTCACCGATGTGCGTTATCGTGAAATCGGGGTGGGGTATGCCGAAGATGGACAGGGTGTACGCTACTTCGTGATCGTGTTCGGCGCGCGGCCTGGCGTGCTGCCTATCTTCATCAATGACGGGGCTGAGGTGACCGAATCACCGGTGGTTGCCGTGCGCTTGACGAACGAAGAGGCTGTGCCGATGGGGGAGGGCGCGTGGATCGGCAAGGCCATCGAGGTACGCTTGAGCGACACTCCCGACTTCAACGGGGTATCCTGGCAACCCTGGGAACCGCTGTTGCCCTGGCCATTGGCCGGAACGGAACCCGGCAAATACGCTGTCTACGTGCAATTCCGCGATGGTGCGAACCGTACGGCCATTGCCGAAGCTACCATTCAGCTCGTCTCGCCCGGTGAAGCGCCGCCTACACCTACGGCGTTACCTGAACTGAGCACCGGACCGCTGCCGTCTCCCGAAACGGCGTCGCCTGACGCCGAGGGTACGCCTCAGCCATTGTCTGAAGGTCAGACGGAATTGCCGTCACCGCAGATTGTAACGCCTGTCCCCACGGTGGTCCCGGAGTTCCTGGAACCTCTGCCCACCTGGACGCCCCTTATCGACCTTGAGCCACCTACGACAGAGGCCAAACCGTCGAATTGGCCGGTAATCGCTGGATTCATCCTGCAAGGTGTGGCGCTTCTCTTGGGCGCTGCCGCGTTTTTGCGTCGCCGGTAATATAACTTTCAGGCGCCACGTGCTTTTGTGACAAGTGCGTGGCGCCTATTTTTGTGTCTCTACTCGGAGGTCTCGATGAAAAAACTCAAACAGCATCCCAAGTTTGGCATCTTTATGCGCGGTCTTTACGACTATGTGCTCATTGTTGTCGGTTCAGTGATCGTGGCAGCCAACGTGCCATTGTTCTTGGAACCGAACCGCGTGGTTTCGACCGGTGTGACCGGCCTCGGCATGCTGGCGTACTATTTGTGGAACTGGCCCATCGGTCTGGTAACGCTGTTGCTCAACGTCCCGCTTCTGCTGGCGGGTATCAGGTGGGGAGGTGGGCTGCGCTTTTTCATCCGTACCATTTTCGCAGTGGTGGTGCTGACTGTCTCCATTGATGTGTTGAGTCGCTATTTGTCGCCTGTTGGTGCCGATCCGTTGCTCTACACGCTTTTCGGCGGGCTGCTGGACGGTATCGGTGTGGGGCTGGTGCTGCGCGGGCGCGGGACGACCGGCGGCACGGACATTGGCGCGCAATTGCTCGCGCGCCATCGCGGGATGTCGTTTGGGCAGGTATTGATCGGCATCAATGGGGCCATTCTGCTCGGCGCGGCGGCTGTCGTGGGCCTCGTGCCGGTACTGTATGCACTCGTCGTCAACTTCGTTTCGGGGCGTGTGGTGGATTTCGTGCAGGAGGGCGTTGGCTACGCGCGCTCGGCGGTGATCATCTCCGACCGGCACGCCGCTGTGCGCCAGGCCATTCTCGAAAAGCTCGGGCGCGGCGTGACGCAGCTCGAGGCGCGTGGCGGGTACACGGAGACGGCCCGTCCGGCGTTGTACGTCGTCGTCTACCGCACGCAGGTGACGACGCTGAAAAACATCATTGCAGAGATTGATCCCAACGCTTTTGTGGTGGTTTCTGAAGCGCACGAAGTGCTTGGGGAAGGTTTTCGCGATGTTTGCAGAGCGTGAGGTACGGATTTGACGTTGTGATAAAAACCTCTGTACTTATAGAAAGGTACAGAGGTTTTATCAATTCATATTAACGCCTGTAAACAGACACGTGGATCGCGCTGTTGTTGTTGAACGGCTCTCGATTCCAACTGCCCCACCGTTCCCTCAGTCGGAGCCCCGCAATCCGCGCCATAAGATCAAGCTCACTCGGCCATGCATACCGTTGGACGACCGGGTTCAAGCGAATACCTGTCTGTGAAAGGGATACGTGGCTTTCTTCAAGCATCTGTGTCGCTGCGTCATGGCGCAGGACATCTAGTTGTACCCTATCGACTTCGATGCTCTCTGCATCCACGTATTGATCGTTGCGTAACCGGTAGAGGAAGGTGGGCATGTATGTCTCTGTCACAAACGAACCATCTGCGGTGAGATGCGCGGCGACGTTCTGGAAACAGCGTACTTGGTCTTCCTGAGTCAAAAGGTTGAAGAACGAATTCCATACGACATAGATCAAGCGGTAGACGCCGGTTACGGGTACATCAGCGAAATCGCCGACTGTGACCGAGATTTTGTCGCCGCCCGGCTTTGCCCGCAACTGGTCGAGCATTGCGGGCGATATGTCGATACCGTCTACCCGGATGCCCTGCGCGGCAAGCGGCAATGCAATCCGACCGGCGCCAATGGCGAGTTCCAGGGCTGGCCCGCCATTTGCCGATTGGGCAAGGAATGTCACCGCCGCGCTCTCGTCGCCACGTTGGACATCACGATACGTCTCGGCGACATCCTCTCCAAAACTGATGACCGGCTTGTACCCTTTCATCACGTATGGATCTCCTCTTGGAGGTCCGTTTCACCTGCCAGCACCGTCTCCAGCGCGGTGATGGCGACTTCGATCATACCATCGTCCGGCTCGCGGGTGGTGAGCCGTTGCAGCGCTAGGTTCGGGGTGATGATGGCGCGGATGATCGGGTTGCTCGCGTGTTTGCCGGTGAAGCGCAGCACTTCGTAGGCGATGCCGGCGATGACCGGCAGGAGCAGCAACCGCGATGCGATGCGAATCAGGAATGGCGGTTTACCCAACGGCGCAAAGACGAGGATCGAGATGAAGACGACGATGAGCAGGAATGCCGTCCCGCAACGCGCGTGGGTCGTCGAAAACGTACGTACATTTTCCACGGTGAGGGGCGCGCCCGCCTCGTGCGCGTTGATGGTCTTGTGCTCCGCTCCGTGATAGGCGAAGACCCGGCGGATATCCTCCATCTGCCCGACGGCGGCGATGTAGCCGATGAGCAGGCTCAGCCGGATGAGGCCCTCGACGATGTTGAAGAGCAGTGCCTGTTCCGGCACGATCAGCCCCGCCAGGAACGAGGGCAGGACCATAAATAGTGCCATACCACCCAATAGCCCAATTGCACCGGTGGCGATGCCCGCACCGCCGCTCATTGTGAATTCCGGATCTTCGGCTTGCCCGACGAACTCGGCGGAGAAGAACAGCGCCTTCATCCCCAATCCGAGCGAGTCCCACAGCAGCGGAATGCCGCGCAAGAAGGGGACTTTGCTGAAAAAGCCCCGGTAGAAATTGCCTAACGGCTCTTGTTTGACGATAATTGGGCCTGTAGGCGCGCCCTCCGGCGGTCGGACAGCAATCGCCGCATTATATTTACCGCGCATCATCACGCCTTCGATGATGGCTTGCCCGCCGTACGACCAGCCGAGCGTTTCACGTTTTGTTGTTCCCACAGTATCTTCTGACATTAGTTCTCCTAAAGTTGGTAATCGGTAATCAGGTAATCAGTAAATGGTAAGCAGTCATTATCTATCACCAATCTCCGATTCCCAGTCACCAGTTACCAGTGACTAATCCCCAATCCCTATAAACGCCGGGCCTTCTCCCACGCGCCTAAAATCGCGCGCTGCAACAACACCTGCGCCATTTCCATACGATATTCGGCACTGCCACGGAAATCGCCCACGGGTTTCAGTTCGGACAATGAAGGCGGAAGCGCGCCCGCAACCTTCTCGCGGGTGAGTAACTGGCCCTTGAGCAGGTGCTCGGTCTTGTATAGCCGGGCCGGTTTTTCATCCGCACCTCCTACGGCGACCCGGACCTCGGTAGGCAGGCCCTCATCCACGGCGACGTAAGCCGCCGCGCATACGATAGGTTTGTCCTTGGGCGAGCGCCCCACCACCTCGAAGGCGGCGGCGCTGCGCGCGGGCGGGCGTTTGACGCGCACTTCGGTGATGAGCACGCGCGTTTTGATCAGCCGGTCGCGGTAGGCCACGAAACTGGTGAACGGTGCGGTATGCACCACCGGATCGGCGTAGAGGACGTTGGTGTCGAGGACGAGCAGCGCCGTCGTGAGTGGGTCCGCCGGGCCGGCGACGATCAGCGTGCCGCCGAGTGTGCCCTGCTCGCGCAGGTTGCGCGATTGCGTGTAGCCCGCCGCTCGCGCCAGAATTCCGTCGGCGAGTGTGCCCGCGTCGGGATGGTCGATGATGGCTTGGAGCGTGACGGTGGCTCCCATGCGTAAGCCATCGACGTTGCCTTCGAGGACGTTCAGACCCGCTTCCTGCAAATCGACGACCATCTCCAACTGCGTATCCCCTTGCGCCACCGTCCACGCGCCGCCGCCGATGTAGATCGCGTTGGGATTCGATTGCACCAGTGCGACGGCATCGTCTATATCCTTAGCGCGTTTATAACTCTTTACATTTCGCAGCATAATACCTCCGTAGCGAATCAGCGAATCAGTGAATCAGCGAATGGGCGAATCACCCATAACCCATAACTCACAACCCTCAACCCTCAGCCCCAGAATTTCCGCTCTTCTTCCCACGCCTTGAGCGTCTCGCCGGATGGGCAGACGACGACGGCGCTGGCTTCGGCGGTCACGGTACCGTCGGGAAGCCGGATCTCTCCGGCGACTTCCGCCGTCCGCGAGCGCAGGCTCACCACCCAGCCGACGGCTGTCAGCGGCGTTTCCGTGGGGGTGGGCCGGCGATAGCGTATTTCGAACTTGGCCGTGACCCAGAACTGTTCCTCGTCTCGCCCCACGTTAATGGCGCGGCCCGTCGTCTCGTCGAGGATCGTGGCGAGAATCCCGCCGTGGACGACGCCCGGATACCCCTGGTATTGTTCGGGGATGTTCAACGGCACAATGATCTGGTGCGTTTCTGGATCCTCGTAGAAGCGCAAATGCAGTCCTACCGGATTCTCCCGTCCACACACAAAGCACATCCGCGACGTCCCCTGTACTTTCCAATCCGCTCGAATTTCACTCATCTTCACTCGTTACTGATTACCGATTACTGATTACCGATTACTGGTTACTGATCACTTCTCTTCCCGCATATACGCCTTGCCCAACGCCGCCGGCGCCCCGATGCGGTGGCTGAGGTTCTCCCACCACGTCATGATCACCAGCACCAGGATCGTCACCAGGTAGGGCAGCATATTCAGGTACGCGGCGGGGATGTCCGTCCCGCCGGCCTGCAAGCGGAACTGTACCGCGTTGATGCCGCCGAAGAGGATGGCGCCCAGGATGGCGCGGGCCGGGTTCCACATGGCGAAGATGACGAGGGCGATGGCGATCCAGCCCCGTCCACCGGTGATGTTCTCCGTCCAGCCGGGCGCGTAAGCGAGCGACAGGTGCGCGCCGCCGAAGCCTGCCATCATCCCGCCGAAAATCGTGTACAGGTAGCGCGTTTTGGTCACATTGATCCCCATCGCATCAGCCGTCTGTGGGCTTTCACCCACCGCGCGCAGGTTGAGGCCGTTGCGCGTCTTGTACAGGTAGTAGGTGGCTAACGGGATGAGGAGGTACAGCAGGTAGGTGAGAATATCCTGCTTAAAAAGCGCGCCCAGCAGAGGCAACTGGCTCAACACCGGGATTTCGATGGGCCTGAAGCGCGGCCCGACCATACCGACGAGGTTGCCGTTGTTGGAGGCCGGTCCCAGGCGTTCGCCCAGGAAACTCGCCAGGCCCGTTCCGAACAGGGTGATACTCAATCCGCTGACCACCTGGTTGGCGCGCATGGTGACGGTGAGGAAAGCGTGGATAGCCGCCATTGCCATCCCCATGAGCATCGCCACGAGCACGCCGAGCCACGTATTGCCGGTGTAATAGGCCGTGGCGAACGCCGTGACCGCGCCGGTGAGCATCATCCCCTCCAGGCCCAGATTGAGGATGCCGGAGCGTTCGGTATAGATTTCGCCCAGCGCCGCGTAAATGAGGGAGGTGCCGGCACGCATGGTAATCGTCAGAATTTGTGTCAGTAATGCGAGGAATCCTATCATGACGTCACCTCGGTGTGTGCTTCTTGGCGCACGATGCGGATGCGATACTCGGTGAAGATCGTACCCGCCAGCATGGGAATGAGGATCATCCCTTGCAGGACCAGCCCGACCGAGGCCGGAAGGCGCATTTTCATCTGAATCTGGTCGCCACCGACGAGCAGCGCCGCCATCAGGATCGCCACAAACAGGATCACGATGGGGTTGAGCTGCGCCATCCACGCGACGATGATGGCCGTGTACCCATAGCCGACGGAAAGCCCCTGCTGCAAGCGGCGCGAGAGACCAAGGACCTCACACGCGCCCGCCAGGCCGCTCAGCGCGCCGGAAAGCAATAGCGCCAGCACGATGTTCCGGGCGATGTTGATCCCCAGATAGCGGGCGGCCGTCTGATTTTCGCCGATGATTTTCAACTCGAAGCCCCAACGGGTATATTTGAACACCAGCCACAATAGGATGGCAAGAATAATGGCAAAGATAAGTCCAACGTTCGCGCGTCCGGCGATTTGTGGCAGCCAAGCCGCTTCGGGAAATTTTGCCGTGCCGGAGTTATAGCCCGGCGCGCGCCAGGCGATGTAGTACAAGTGCTCGGAATAAAGGATAGCGACGTAGTTGAGCATCAGCGTCGTCAGCGTTTCATCGACTTTGAGATAGGCTTTGAGCAGCGCCGGGATGCCGGACCACAGCGCCCCCGCGACGATCCCAGCGAGAATCGCCAGCGGCAATACCGTCCAGCCGGGCAAGCCCTGCGACCAAAACAGCGCCACGCCCGCCGCTGCCACCCCACCGAGCGTCAACTGTCCCTCCGCCCCGATGTTCCAGAAGCGCATGCGAAAGGCGACGGAAACCGCCAACCCCGTCAGCATCAAGGGGATGGCCTTCACCAGCGTCTCGGTGATGCCGTACCACGAGCCGAACGCACCCTTCGCCATAGCCGCATAGGTGACAAAGGGATTGGCCCCGGAAACGGCCAGGAGAATTGCACCAAAGATTAGCGACACGACGAAAGAGACGACCGGTACCAGCACCGTCGCTCGCCGCGAAACAGATTCCCGTTTTTCAAAGACAATGCGCATAGAAAAGCCCTCAGCTATTAGCGATCAGCCATCAGCGATCAGCCAGTCTACCAATCACCGATTACCGATTACCAAATTTCCAATCCATCAATTTTCAATCTCTTCCGCTCCGGCCATCATCAACCCGAGGGTTTCGATGTCGGCGGTATCGGAAGGTATGATCCCCATCACGTGCCCCTCGAACAACACGGCGATGCGATCCGCGATGGTCAGCAGTTCCTCCAAGTCTTCGGAGATCAGCAACACTGCCCGCCCGGCGTCGCGCTGCTCCAGCAGGCGTCGTCGCACGGCTTCGGTCGCACCCACATCCAGCCCGCGCGAAGGGTAGACGGCAACCAGCAGCCTGGCGCACGCGTCGATTTCCCGCGCCAGAATGGCCTTCTGAATGTTGCCGCCGGAGAGGAACTTGATGTGGGTCATCGGCGAGGGGGTCGCAATGTGGAACGCCTCGATCATACGGCGCGCCAGTTCCAGGATGCGGCGGGGATGCAGAATCCCATGTTCCGTGAGCGGCGGCTGGCGATAGCCCTTCATCGCGATGTTGTCGGCGACGGCCATGCCGCCTACCACGCCCATACCGATGCGGTCGGCGGGGATGTGGCTGACACCAGATTGGATGATCTCCAGCGGCGGTTTGTTGGTACGCTCCTTGCCGTTGATGAAGATCTTGCCCTGGGTCACTTTACGCAGGCCGGTGACGACTTCGGCCAGCTCGCGTTGCCCGTTGCCCGCCACGCCTGCAATTCCGAGAATCTCCCCGCCATAGATGGAAAACGAAACGCCGCGCAATGCCGGCAGACCTTTGTCGTTGGCGGCGCTCACGTCGCGCAGTTCCAGGACCACGTCGCCCAGCGTACAGGCGTCCTTTTCCAGGTGGAAGAGCACCTCACGGCCCACCATCAGTCGCGCCAATTCCTGTGGATTGGTCTCCGCCGTCTTTTTCACGGCGACGACGCGTCCGTGCTGCATCACGCGCACCCGTTGCGAGAACGCCATCACCTCTTCCATCTTGTGGGTAATGAAGATGGCGGATTTACCCTCGTCGGTCATGATCCTGATGATCTGGCCTAATTCGCGGGACTCTTGGGGCGTTAAGACGGCGGTCGGCTCGTCCAGGATGAGGATTTCCGCCCCACGGTAGATTAGCTTGAGGATTTCGACGCGCTGTTGCTCGCCCACGCTTAACTGCCAGATGTAGGCATTGGGGTCGACTTCGAGGTTGTACCGCTGCGAGATGTCACGAATGCGCCGGGAGACCTCGTCCATGCGGGGCGCGAACGGCAGATCCGTCACTCCCAAAATGATGTTCTCGGCAACGGTCATCGTCGGCACGAGCATGAAGTTCTGATGTACCATTCCGATGCCCAATGTGGCGGCGTCACGCGGGGAATGGATCTCGACGCGTTGCCCGCGCACGTAGATTTCGCCCTCGTCGGGCCGGTACAGCCCCACCAGGACGTTCATCAGCGTGCTTTTCCCCGCCCCATTCTCTCCAAGTAGCGCCAGAACCTCGCCTGGATACAGCTCTAGGTCGGCGTGGTCATTCGCCAGGACGCCAGGAAAATGCTTGGTGATTTCGCGCATCTCCAAAATGGGGCTGGGGTTTGTTTGATCGCTCATTGGCGTTTCCTCAAGATGTAAGCGAGACCTGACAGGTTGTGCAAACTATGTTCGCCTCAAACCTGTCAGGTCTGTTGTCCATCAATCTCTATTCGGTGGGAATCGTCCCGACGACGCCCTCGACGAAGAACTGCATACCAAGTTTGTCCCCGTCGCTCAAGCATTGGCCGGCGGCGACCACTTCGTTACCCGCCTGGTCCTTGATGGGGCCACAGAAAATCTGATCGTTGTCGATGATTTCCTGCGTGGCCGTGTCGACGAGGTCACGGACATCTTGCGGTACTTTGGCACTGTAGTCTGCCAACTTCACGACGTCGTCGTTCAGGCCCTCCCAGTAAGAGTGGGTCTCCCACTTGCCATCGATGGCAGCCTCCACAGTCTCGATGTAGTACTTGCCCCAGTTCCAGATCGGGCTGGTGAGCACTGAGTCGCCGACGAACGCGCGCATGTCGGAATCGTAGCCGATGCTCAGCGCGCCGCGTTCCTGGGCGGCCTTCTGCGGTTCGGTGGTATCCTGGTGCTGCGCGATGATGTCCGCGCCGGCATCCAGCAGCGCCACGGCGGCTTCACGTTCCTTCACCGGATCGTACCAGGTGTTGGTCCACACGACGGTGACCTTCGCATCCGGGTTGACCGAGCGCACGCCCAGCGTGAAGGCATTGATGCCGCGTACCACCTCGGGGATGGGGAACGCTGCGACGTAGCCGATGTTGCCGTTCGTCGTCATCTTGCCGGCGACGATGCCGGAGAGATAGCGCGCCTGGTAAATCCGCCCAAAGTAGGCGGCCATGTTGTCGCGCGTCTTATAGCCGGAGCAGTGCTCGAATTTGACGTCCGGGAATTCCTCTGCGACTTCGTACATGTAGTCCATATAGCCGAAGGACGTGGCGAAGATCATGTCGTAGTCTTCCTGGGCATACTGGCGGATCACGCGCGCGGCATCCGGGCCTTCTTCGACGTTTTCGATGTAGGTGGTCTCAATCGCGTCACCCAACGCCTCTTCAAGTGCTTTGCGCCCGCGGTCGTGCTCGTAGGTCCAGCCCAGGTCACCGGGAGGACCGATGTAGACAAAGGCTACTTTGTAGGGTTCACCGGTTTTCGATGTCCCCCCAATACCGCCGCAGGCGGGCAATACCATAGCAACCACAATCATCAACGCAAGTGCGGTCCGAAGATTTCGTTTCATTTGTATCCTCCTTCAAATAGTTGACAAACTAAAACTTACATTGCACATTGGGACTTTACTACAAATTTTGCTACAAGTTTCTATCTCTATGCACCTCCCGTTTGACGTCCCAGACGCTCAACGTCTGGCGGTAGAATTCTATCTACATATTGTAGAGAGATAAGGCGGTTTGTCAAACCGTTGCTTGTCAAGCCGTTTTAATCTACGCCGGTTTCCGGCGCTTCGACCAGCACACTGTCGTCCTGTAATTCCTCGTTGGTAAGGGCGATTTTCTCACGAGTGATAGTGAAGCGATCGAAGTCACGGGCGACGATGGTGTCTGCGAAGATCGGACGGGTCTCTTCGAGGATTTCGCGGATGCGATACCGTTGTGAGAGGTGATTGAGCACCAATTTGCGTGCGCCCGCCTCCCGCGCCAGCCGCGCCGCCTGCGCCGCTGTGAGATGACCGAAGCGGTGTGCCATCTCGCCGTCGCGCTCCAGATACGTGGCTTCGCACACCAGCACATCGACGCCGTGCAACACCTCGCTCAACCCATCGATTTGCCCGATGTCGCCAAGAAGCGCCAACGACACCCCGGGACGATCCGGTCCCAACACCTCATCCGGCTGGATGATGCGCCCATCCGCCAGAGTGACGGCTTTGCCGTTGACCAGGTCCCGCCGTATCGGGCCGGCCGGTACGCCGAGCGCCTCGGCCTTCTCCGGTAGAAACGGGCGACGTGGCTTTTCGCGGAAGAGATAGCCGAAGCAACCCGGCCCCCGGTGGACGACCGGGAAGGCCACCACTTCGAAATCGTCGTTCTCGAGCAGCACACCGGGCCGGATGTCGATCAGATCGACCGGTACAGGCGGGCGCGCGCCACGTAGCACCACGCCGAAGATCAAGTTCTCCACGCGATCCAGCGTCCAGCGCCCGCCGTAGATTTCCAGTTTGTCCACGGCTTCCCAGCGGGCGAAGGTGGAGATCAACCCGCCCAGGCCCAGGATGTGATCGAGATGCCCGTGGGTGAGCAGCACTCGCTGTAAGCGCCGGAAACCAATGCCGCTGCGTAAAATCTGCCGTTGTGTCCCCTCGCCGCAATCGACGAGGAAGCGCTCATCGCGCCACAGCACGACTTGCGAAGGCAATCCGCGTTGGATGGATGGGGCCGAAGCCGCCGTGCCTAACATGACCAGTTCTAACATACAATCTCCATTTCATCAGGCCTAGACTACAAAAGTCTCACGACGTATCTACTCTATCGAGTACCTGCCCTCAACAAACCGCATGGGCAATGCACGTATCTGCTGAGACTTTTGTAGTCTTTCATTCCACGATCAGCATCCCCGGCTGGCCTTCTTCGCCAGTGACGCGCGCCGGGGGCAAATCGAAGTGCGCGGCAACCCAGACATTGGTGAGTAGATGCCGGGTAACGCGCGACACTGCAGCGGCTGACGTTCCCTGTGCCAGCACAAACGGCAGCACCAACTGGTCGCCTAGGTGCGGATCGACCGCCGCGCCACTGCGATGATGTTCCAACAGTTCCCGACAGGCCAGTTCCGCAACTTCCTCGGAGGGCAGCCCTCGGCGACCCAACGCGCTGAACCCGGCCCGCGATTGCGCGTACTGCGCCGTCAAAAAGAGGCCCGCGCCAGTGCCCGGCGATGTAACGTGCTGCGGTTCGATGGACACACGCGGTAGCCCGACCTGGCTCAGGATTGCACGCGTCCGATCACTCATCCGCTGCGGGATGTGCGATGGTAGTTTGGCCACGCAAGCGACGCCATCCACACGCTCCGGTGCGCCGCGTTCGGTGAGGTCGAGTGGACGCAATGTCGCCCGGCCTGCGATCTCCACTTCCAATTCGCCGCCACCTTGCGGGTAGAATCCCCAGAGACGGTGCGTCAATTGTGCGTGCACGCCCATTTCGAACAGCGTGGGCAGGTAGACGTGCTCGATGTAGGGGGTCGGCGGACTCATTGGGACAGCCGTGCCACCGTGCAAGATCAGTCGCGAAGAGCCATCGGCGTGGGCCAGCGGCAGTAACACCGTCTGCAAGACCAGTGTCATCGCGCCAGCAGAGCCGCTGCTGACTGCGTCGTTCACATCGAAGACGTAAGTTCCAGCTTGAGGCGGGGTCTGCGGTGCGAAGGTGAGCGTCTGGCTATTCAGTTCGGCGCCGGTCAACCGTGCGTTGCAGATAGCAGCGGCGGCGCGCACCGCCGTTAGGTGCTGCGGGCGTAGTCCCGGCTTGGAACGGTTGGCGCGGATGTTCTCCAGGCAGACCGTGTTGCCTGTAATCGCCGCTAACGTTAAAGCCGAGCGGAGAATTTGCCCGCCGCCTTCACCATGAGATCCGTCGATGTGTCGCGTGGTCATAGGGTTATTATAACTGCCCCCAAGAAGGTGACAAATGACAAAATACCGCCGGGAGATTCATCTCCCGGCGGTCGTGAAAGGCCGGATTGTGATCCGGTACAAGGAGCGTGTGTGATCGGTTATTGGATGATGTCGAAGATGACCTGGACTTCCACGGTGACGTTGTAGGAACCGGTGGCGATAGGTACTTCACCACCGCCGCCCATGCCCATATCCCGTGCTACGACTGGGACAGGATTGTAACCTGAGATGTAATCGCTCACCTGGCGCACCTTGCCCACGCGGACACCCAACCCGGCGGCCAATTCCTCGGCTTTGGCGCGCGCGTTCTGGACGGCGGTGGCTCGCGCCTGCTTCTGCAACTCGGTGGGGTCGCTCACGCCGAAGGTGATGCTGCCCACGTTGTTTGCACCGGCGTTCAGAGCGTCTTCCAGTAACTTGCCCGTCAGGGCGAGATCGTCCAGTCGTACGTTGATCTGATTGGTGACGTGGTAGCGCATCTGCCCGGTTGGGATGCCGGTCTCGCGGTCGTAGATTTGCTCGACCCACATGTTGTAGTTGACTGTCTGAATGTCCTTGTCTACGATGCCCAGCGCCTTCACTGCATCGAGCACGGCCTTCATTTTCGTGGTACTCTCGCTGATGGCCTGCGCTGCGTCGTCGTTGACCGCTTCCACGCCCAGTTGAATATCGGCGATGTCGGGAGTGTTGCTCGCCATACCCGAGCCGTTGACGTTGATGGTGTTGGGGACGTCGCCCCCAACCGCGGCGTACGTCGCGCCGCTCACGGTTCCGCCGCCGGCCTGCACCTTCGCGCCACATCCTAACAGCACTCCGAATATCCCGAGTGCGGCCAAAACCAGTAAACCTGTACGAACTTTCTTGGGGTCTACGCAGATTAGTGGGGTCGCGACGGGCTTTTGTTCCACTTGATTGCCAAAATGCGCCCAAAAGCAAGGTGGGCGTCCCACTTTTGATCAAAAGAGCGGTCAAAATAGGGATCAGCGCTGTTTTTACCCCACAAATATGTGTAGAGCCCTTTCTTGTTAAACATTGTATTGCCTCCCTTTGTACTTATTGTTTTGTGAGTTTATCTCTCACACTCATGGTGACGTCGGAAGGCTGCAAGAAGTTCCCGAAAGAGGCTTGAGACTACAAAAGTCTGGCGTAATACTGTGTTGAGTGGATGATCGCGTTTGACGAGAGGTAGGCATTATCCAAGCACTTGCTGAGACTTTTGTAGTCTAATCCGAAAAGTAGGAGTCGAGCAACGGGGTCAGGTCGGCATCGGTGTGGGCGCGGACGGCGGCAAAGAAGTCATCGCGCGTAGCAATGCGCCCTTCGTTGGCCTCGCGGTAGGCCTTGACGAAAGTGAAGAAGTCCGAGTCGCCCATCAGCGCGCGTAGGTCACCCATGAAGCGTGCCCCCTGCGCATAGACCTGATCAATGTAGGTGGCGGTTTCAGTGAAGTCGTAGATGGGCCTGTCGAGCGCACCGCCGAGATTGCGGTTGCCGATGTGGTGCTCCCACCACCATTCGACAAAATCTGGGTAGTAGCGTTCGTAGAAGAGGACTTCGCTGTATTTGGCGAAGGATTCATCCAGCCAGGGTTCGTGGACTTGATCGTTGCCGACTGCGCCATACCACCATTGATGCGCGATCTCGTGCGCGGTGAGGTTGATCAGTCCTGCGACAGGGGTTTCCTGGTAGCCTTCGTAGGCGCGACCGCTCATGCTGACCAGGCCGGAGTATTCCATCGCCCCGAAGTAGGCGTTCTGAGCGATCACCAAATTGGTATAGGGATAGGGGCCGTAGAGTTCTGTGTACAGGGAGAGAGCCTGCGATGCTGTCTTCAGAACAGCCTGCGCCTCCGTTCCAAATTCGGGTAGAAAGTAAACCTGCACCGGTGTTGCTTCAGCCACGGCGCGGATCGCCCGGTATTCAGGGCTAGCGAGGAAGGCAAACGCGCGCCCTTGATCGAGCCGGTAGCGTCGTACCTGCCCCTTTTGGCTGATGAGGCCCGGCGCAGCGACGACGACAGCCGTATCAGTGCGCAGGATCACGTCGTAGTCGGCGATGCCGTAGATGTTGGGATCGCCAACCAGGACATACTCCCACGTCTGCCAACCGTCACCGGGCCGGTAGGGGGCCAGTGTTGGATGCCAGTCACCAGCCTGGATCAACCGCTCGCCGGCGCCCAGATTGCCCAACGGCAACCATGCATCGGCGTCCACGGGTGGGATGGCGATCCCGTAGACCAGGGCGACGGCAACCGCCTCCCCTGGTGCGATGGGGAGCGGTGCAGCAACGTGCAGCATGGTGCTCGATAGAACTGCCGTCGTGGGGTAGCTCTCCCAGGTTGTGGTGATGGCTGCCGTGCGCATCGTGAATACGTCTGGCTGGTAGGCCGGCGGGACGGCGAAGACAAGTTCCTCCCAGGTGTCGGGGCTATCGTTGATGAGCGTCATTTGCTGCGTCACCATCAGGCGTTTGTCGGCGTAGTTGAGGGTGATGTGCAAGGCAATCTGTGGAACGCCGTTTGGAGGAGCTGTGACAAGCGGTGGGGGGGTGGAGGTAGACGTGGGAGAGGGCGTGTGGGTGTGAGGGGGCGTGAGTGTGCAGGTCGGGTTGAGGGTTGGTGGTTGCGAAGATGTGGGCGTTGGTGTGAGGGTGAATGCAGCGGAGGCCGTCTCCGGCGCCTGATCTTTGGCAAACGCGCAAGCCGTTAGTGCGAAAACGACGAAGAGCGTCCCTGTTGCCGTCAATAGCTTTTTCAACGAAGATGAGCGCATTTGATTACCCTGCGAGTAAGAAGATGACCGTTGCTAATTCTTCGTGTATAGAAATGCCTTGCATACAGTCTGGTAGTCTTTAGTTTGATAGTCATTGTCAGTGTGGGAGCATCCTGTAGGATTGAATGAGCACATATTTCGCAGAAACTCCTTGCCTCTCTTACGGGCAATGGTATAATCGCGAAGTTGATGCAATTGATGTCGTTGTTTGACGTTACATTTAACTGACCAGATGTTGTCATTATATACGAAATGTAGCGAAACTTCTATGCTGACGGCGACTCTTAGGAGACGAAAATGATCGATGATCTTTTGGAACTGCTACCGCAGGTCGTGACGATTTTGACGCTGGTGACGGCGGTTTTTGTGACCAGTGTGTGGATTGGGATGGTGCTCTGGACCTTCCGCGATATTCGTTCGCGCACGCGCGACATCATCGTGCAGTTGCTGGCGACGATTATGGTGGGGGTCTTGACCCTGCCGGGGCTAATCATTTATTTCCTCATCCGCCCACGGGAGACGTTGGCGGAAGCCTACGAGCATGCCCTAGAACAGGAGGCGTTGCTGCAAGCCATTGAGGAACCGGAAGCTTGCCCCGCGTGCGGGGGCAAAGTGCGCAGCGATTTTCTCTATTGCCCGTACTGCCACACGCAACTACGGAAATCCTGTATCGTCTGTGACAACGTCATGCAACTGGACTGGAACCTGTGCCCTTACTGTGGCGCTTCGCAGGGCAGCCAGGTGGTAGAACCGGTGATGGATCGTGAAGTGGAGATGCCTGTCGAACCGGCCCCACAGGTTTAGCCTGGTACGTACGAAAAAAAAATCCCCCGATTTCTTGCCGAAGTCGGGGGTCTTCCTTTGCATCACGACATCACGCGTCCGTAGTACTCACGTCTTCCGCTTGCACGGTGTGAACCTTGATCATATTCGTAACGCCGTGGAATGTGAAAGGGATGCCTGCTGTCAGTACCACATGGCTGCCAACGGAAGCGTACTGCTGTGCCACCGCACCATAGACCATAATTTGGATCATCTCATCGGTATCGTCGAAGGGGGCAACCACAGCCGGGACCACGCCCCAGACCAGTTGCAGCCGCCGAGCAGTGGCCTCGAAGGGCGTAATGCCCAGCAGCGCCATGTGTGGTCGATGCCGCGCTACCATACGCGCCGTGCGCCCGGATTCCGTCGAGGTGATGATCGCCGTCGCGCGGGCCGCTTCCGCCAGTGCAACTGTCGCCCGGCTGATCGCGCTGGAGATGATGCCCGTGTCCACACGGTCGATGGGATCGGGGGCGTCGCTGGCTTCCTTGTGTATATCCAACAGTTGATTGTAGGGGAAATACGGAGAACCTTCCGTGCTTTCCGCGATTCTGGCCATAATGCGCACTGCCTCCACCGGATATTTGCCTACTGAAGTCTCGCCGGAAAGCATCACGGCATCGCTGCCGTCCAGGATGGCGTTGGCGACATCGGAGGCCTCCGCACGCGTGGGACGCGGGTTGTCGATCATCGATTGTAGCATCTGCGTGGCCGTGATGACGGGTTTCCCCAGGCGATTGCACAGGTGGATTATTTTCTTTTGCGCCAGGGGTACTTGTTCCGGACAGGTTTCCACACCCAGATCGCCGCGCGCGACCATGACAGCATCGGCGGCGTGGACGATGGCATCCAGATCGTCCAGTGCTTCGGGCTTCTCGATTTTGGCGACGATACCAGGGACATGATGCGGGTTTTCTCCGGCGCGTCTTTTTTTAGGAATGTATGCGTGCGCGTTGAGATAGTCCTCTAATGTGATGATGTCGGCTGCACGCCGTACAAACGAAAGTGCCAGGTAATCCAGTTCCAATTCCAGCGCCAGAAGCGCATCCTGCTTGTCCTTTTCGGTGAGCGCAGGGATCTTCAAGTGCGCGCCCGGCAGATTGACGCCCTTGTGCGAGGTGAGCAGACCTCCCACCCGCACACGGCAGTGCAAGCGTGTTGAGGCAACGGCGAGGACTTCCAATTCCAGTGCACCATCATCCAGCAGAATTTGGTTGCCGGGGTGCACATCGGGGATAATGTTGGCGTGTGGGAAGGGGATTTCCGTGAGTGGATCCTGCACCCGGTCAGCCGTCAGCACGATTTCTGTGTCTTCCACGAGCCAGACGCCTTCCGTTGGCAGGGTTCCCACGCGGATTTTGGGACCTTGCAGATCGCCCATCAATGCCACGTAGCAGTTTTCCTCGGCAGCGATGCGGCGCACCAGCGCGGCGTCCTGGCGTTTGCTCGCGGCGGTCCCGTGCGAGAAGTTGAGCCGGGCGACCGTCATGCCCGCGCGGATCATCCCGCGCAGGATTTCAGGGGGGGTAGTAGCCGGTCCTAGCGTACAGACGATCTTGGTCAGAGGCATCGTGGTCTCCCTTCTTTCAGCTGTTCTTGGGAAGGTTGTGCGGACTTTTGTTCGCCTGAACTTTCGCAAGGGCACATCGTTCTAAAAATAAACCCGGTACATAAAGTGTACCGGGTTTGTGATGCGTATAACAACAATTACTTTGTCTCGCGGTAAAGGACGTGCTTGCGCACAAAGGGATCATAGCGGCGCATCTCCAGCCGCTGGGGGTCGTTGCGGCGATTCTTCTCTGTGTGATACATATGCCCGCTTTCAGTACTCTTCATCTTAATTAAAATCCGAGCGCCCTTTTTCTTTGCCATAATGCCTCCTCCTGACTTTGTCCCACAAACCTGATAGGGTTTGCCAGCATCGAATGTAAGCTTTATCAGGCGTCATTATAACGTGGTTGCACACGCTGTCAAGCCCCCGCAAAGTTGAAATGCACCCTCTCTTGGCATGTCGGTATAAAGTGCTATACTGCGATTTTGGGCTGTGTTTGTGATAGAGAGAGGATATCGATGACAAAACGAGGATTAGGCCGAGGATTGGATGTTTTGATTCCTGTGGACGAGACGCGGGTGGGTGGCGTGCAGGATGTACCTTTGGAGGCGATTGCCCCCAACCCCCATCAGCCTCGTGGATCTATCGCCACGGAGGATTTGCAAGAACTCGCCAGCTCGATTCGCGAACACGGTATTATCCAGCCGCTTATCGTTACGAGCCAAGCCGGTGGTAGCTACCAATTGATCGCTGGAGAACGTCGCTGGCGTGCGGCGCGACTAGCGGGATTAAAGCATGTGCCCGTCATCGTGAAGGATGTTGCCCCGCAGCAGATGTTGGAGCTAGCGTTGGTGGAGAACTTGCAGCGTGCAGATCTTAATCCGTTGGAAGAAGCACTGGCCTACAAACAACTTATCGAGGAATTTGGACTTTCGCAGGGGGATGTGGCACAGCGGGTGGGGAAGAGTCGCCCGGCTATCGCAAATACGCTGCGACTGTTGCTGGCTTCGCCTGCCGTGCAAGCTGCGGTGATGGAGGAGACGATCACGGAGGGACACGCCCGTGCGTTGTTGGGGCTGTCCCGTCATGAAGATCAGGACGCTATGCTGCGTGTCGTCATCCAACAAGGATTGAACGTGCGCCAGGTCGAGGCGCTTGTACAGCAATTCACGCGTCCAAAAAAGCCCAAGCCCGCGCCTCTGCCCGAAATCCAGGCATTGGAGGAAAGCTTTGAGGCGTCTCTGGGTACGCGTGTGCGCCTCAAAGCTGGGCGGAAAGGCGGGCGGGTGGTGATCTACTATTATTCTGACGAAGAATTCCGCGCCCTCTACGAACGGCTGACCGGTGAAACGCTATAGATTGAAGACTGGAGATCGGTATGACACTTGAAGCTACGGCAATTGTGCGTGAGAAAACCGAGCAGGCGGTTGCGATTCTCAGGGAGAAAGACGTCGATCTCTGGATCACGTTTGTGCGAGAAACGAGCCAGGTGAAGGATCCGGTGCTGGATCTGCTTATGGGCTTCGATCTCACCTGGACTTCAGCGTTGCTCATCCACAAGAGCGGTGCGCGCGTCGCCATTGTTGGCCGCTACGATGTTCCCAACGTCGAGCGCCTGGGCGCGTACGATCGCGTCATCGGATACGATGACGCCTTCCAGCAGCCGTTGATTGCGGAGATCGAGGCGTTACGTCCGCGCCAAATCGCGATCAACTACTCGGAGAGTGACCCGGCAGCCGACGGGCTTACCTATGGGATGTTCCAGGTGCTCTCGCGGGCGCTGGCGGCGACGCCGTATGCCGATCGTTTGGTCTCGGCAGAAGCGATTATTGCGGCTCTGCGCGGGCGCAAAACGGCTTCTGAAATCCATCTCATCAAGGTAGCGGTCGAACGCACGGAAGAAGGCATGACGCAGTTGCAACGGTTCATTCGTCCTGGTGTTGCTGACACGGAAGTTGCCGATTTCCTGCACAACTTCCTCGCGGAAAATGATTATGGCGCATCGTGGGAGTGGGACTACTGCCCCGTCGTCACGGTTGGGCCCGATTCGCCGGTAGGCCACGCGATGCCATCTGGGTTGCGGATTAAGGCTGGCCATCTGGTCCACGTCGATTTCGGCATTTCACGTTATGGCTTTGTCTCCGATTTGCAGCGGACGTGGTACGTGCGTCCAGCAGGGGAGACGACCATCCCCGAGGCTATCCAGCGTGCGTGGAATGCAGCGGACGTTGCTCTGGAGGCCGGGCGTGCAGTGCTCAACCCTGGTGTTCAAGGCTGGAAAGTCGATGCGGTGGCCCGCCAGGCGCTCGTGGATGCGGGGTATCCCGAGTATATGCATGCTTTTGGGCACCACATTGGACGCACGGCACATGATGGCGCGACCGTTCTAGGTCCTAGGTGGGAACGCTATGGCAGTGCTGTAGAGGGCGTGATCGAAGAGGGCAACGTTTTTGCAATAGAATTGGGCGTCGCAGTGCCAGGGCGCGGCTATATTGGGCGCGAAGAAAATGTCGTTATCACAGCTAATGGTGCGGAATATTTGAGCCATCCTCAGGAGCATCTCTGGATCGTGTAGCTTGTCCGCTACAAAAAACAAGGCCCAGGATGTTCCTGGGCCTTGTGCATTTGCACTTTGACGCGTTTGTATTATAAGCGCGTTTACTCCGGCCAATGGATCTGGTAAACGCACAAGCCCCCGCGGGCAGCCAATGCTTGTAATCGCTCTGGATTGGCCTCGGTTAACTTGCGGATGATGGTTTCATCAATCTCGCATATTTCATGGTGTCTCCGGGCCACGTGATGGTACGGACAACTGCTGACGTAGATGAAATACTCGCCATCTTCATCTTTATCCCAGCGGGCGACAAATCCTCGCTGATTCATAAAGGCTATCGCGCTATCCATACGCGCGTCGCGGTCTTCTGGCAAGTCGCCGACACCGGCTACCATACGTTTGGCGGTTTCGCGCAGGAAGTCCAGTTGTTCTTCCTGCGGGAGACAAGTCTTCAATGTGTCTAACATCGCATTCGCCAGGCCGCTGTAATTATTAGGGAACAGATCGGCAGCGGTGGAGGTCAAACGATAGACGTAGCGTGGGCGTCCAGGCCTGTTGGAGCGGTGGATCTCAGGTTCAGTGATGTATCCCTCAGAGCGCAAAATCTCCAGGTGATGACGCACCGTGACGCTGGTCAGGCTTAGCTCACGACTCAATTCTTGAACAGTGATCTCACCACGACGTTTTAGGATTTCCAGGATTTGTTGTCTTGTGTCCTGCATAGCCATCTCTCCAACTAACTCTGTTTTACCTGTATGCCGAATTATTTAAGTAAAAGGATGTATTTATAAACAGGTTCATTGTAGCATTATAAATGTGTTTTGTCAAACCTATATTTTCTTTTTGCTGCTAGATAGGTCTGGGGGTGCATTTCAAATGGGCGATTTACAGCCTTATCTTCTGACTATGGCCCGTCGATTGGGTACGCGTCCCATTCTGAAATACACTCTAGGTCTGGTTGACATTGGTATTTCAGCAGGAGTGTGCTATAATCTCTCCGATTTGTCAATGGAGGTACAAGTGTGTTTGAGATCAAAAAAGAAGTTTTAGCAACGCATGAAGCGCTCCTCAACGTCGAAATAGAGGAGGCGGCAGTGAAAGAGGCGATGCGGAAAGCCGCGCGCGTTATGTCTCGCCGGTACAATATTCCCGGGTTCCGCAGGGGAAAAGCACCCTATGCCAAAGTTGTGCAGTACGTTGGCGAGGCGGCGCTTCTTCAAGAGGCAGCAGATGCTATGCTTGAGGAAATCTATCCGCAAATCCTCGATGAGGCTGAGGTCGATCCCTACGGACCGGGGGAATTGCAAGAAGTCCAGCCTGATCCTCTGACCTTCACTATCCGCGTGCCGTTGGCGCCGGAGATTGTCTTGGGTGATTATCATAACCTGAGTCTGGAATGGGAAGATGTCACCGTGACCGATGAGGAAGTTGCCGATGTCCTGGAACAGGTCCGCGAAGAAAATGTGGTTTTGGAAGCTCTGGACCGTCCGGCTGAATACGGCGATGAAGTCCATATCGATGTTCTCGGCACGGTTGACGGCGATGTCATTGTCGAAGAGGATGACATTGACATCGTGCTCAAGGAAGATGTGCCTTTTGTCGCGCCAGGATTTGTCGAGGCGCTCGTCGGGATGGGCATTGATGAGGAAAAAGCGTTCACGGTGGTTTTCCCGGAGACTTTTAGCGAAGAGAGCCTGCGCGGTGAGGAGGGTGACTTCGAGGTCAAGGTCGTCGGTGTCTACGAGCGTGTGTTACCTGATCTCGATGATGCGCTTGCCAGCACGGCCGGATCTTTCGAGACACTCGAGGAATTGAAGCAGGATATTCATACCCGGCTGCTGGATGCCAAGCAGCAGCACACGCAGGAGCATTACCGTGACAATCTGGTATCCATCCTGGTCGCGCAGTCCGATGTGCATTATCCTCCGGTGATGGTGGAGCAGGCGCTTGATGATAAGCTCGAGGATATGGGCAGACGTATTCAACGTGAGCAACATATGTCCCTCGAAGACGCCATGCAATTGCAGGGTGTGACCAAGGAGCAGCTCCGCCAACAGATGAAGCCGCAGGCCGAGGCGGATGTCAAGCGATCCCTCGTCTTGATGAAGTTCGCCGATGCGCAGGGTATCGACGTCAGTGATGATGAAGTGGTAGAGGAATATCACAGTTTTATGACCGCGATAGGACAGGAGTACCGGATCGACAGCATGCCACTCACACTCGATTCGCCTATGGGGCGCAATCTGAGGACGGGTCTTTTGAGCCGCAAGACGCTGGAACATCTCGAAAAGATCGGGCGTGGCGAGGTCGATGCTGACGCTGTAACAGAAACGCAGGAAATCATCGCGGAAGAAGTATCTGCAGAGCCTGAGGACGTAGTGGAAGATACGGTTGCGGAAGCAGAAGACGCGCCGGTTGTTGAAGCGCCTCCCTCGCAAGAAGAAGATGTACCCGCTGTTGAGACGACGCCGACCGTCGAGGCGACGGTGTCTGATGAAGCAACGGAGGCGCAAGAAGATACGCCCCAAGCGTAGTGGAGGAGGTGACGATGTTCCCGTATGTAATTGAAGATACTCGGCTGGGCGAGAGAGTGCACGATATTTATTCGGTGCTGTTGAAAGAACGCATCGTTTTCTTGGGCACGCCCCTCAACGCCCTCGTGGCAAACGAGATTGTGGCGAAACTGCTCTTCCTGGATCGCGAGGATTCCGAGCGGGAAATCTCGCTCTACATCAACTCGCCTGGCGGCGAAATCTCGGCCGGGCTTGCTATCTACGACACGATGCAGTTGATCCAGGCCCCCGTCTCCACCATCGCCGTGGGAATGACGGCCAGCATGGCGACTGTTTTGCTCACGGCTGGGACCAAGGGGCGTCGTTATGCTCTACCGTACGCGACGATTCACCTGCACCAACCCCTCGGGGGTGTGCAGGGGCAGGCTGCTGATATCGAAATCGCGGCGAAGGAAATCCTGCGAAAGCGTGATCTTCTCAACGACATCTTACGTCATCATACCGACCTGGACGATGCACAAATCGCCCGACTCACTGACCGTGATTTCTTTATGACGGCAGAAGAGGCCGTAGAATATAACATCGTGGACAAGGTCCTTAATCCTACCGATAAATAGCTATGCGCTTGCCTGATTCATCTACACGACCGTCCGGTATAGAGGGCGGTCGTGTTTTACTATAGAGGATATTGGTCTACCCTTTAACATAGGTGCATCCCTGGTGTACGCGCTTGCTTTTTTTGTAGATAAGAGCATACTATATTAAAAGGTTAAGTGGAGAACCTATATGCATCCTAAAATCTTGAACCCGACCGAAGAAGCGCTGGTAGGCATCGAGCGGCACTGGTTGACCAATCTACAAATCGCGTTGGCACAGTTTTCGGCCATGCCAGAGGATCGTGCCGCCCTGGAACGATCCATCCGGCAACTCGACGAGCTTTTTCTCCTCGTCGTGGTGGGCGAGTTCAACGCCGGGAAAAGTGCCTTTATCAATGCGTTGTTTGGACAATCGCTTCTGGAAGAAGGTGTCACCCCAACCACCACCCGCATCCAGTTGCTTAAACATGGCAATGACTTTGAGCGCGTTGCCATCGAAGGGGCGGTGGATACCTACACAGCCCCAGTCGGTTGGCTGGAAGAAATCAATATTGTCGATACGCCAGGCACCAATGCCATTCACCGCGAGCATGAAGCTCTTACGCAGGAGTTTGTCCCCCGTTCTGATTTGGTGTTGTTTGTGACTTCGGTGGATCGCCCGTTTACAGAAAGCGAGCGTGCTTTTTTGGAGCACATTCGTGACTGGGGGAAGAAGGTCGTCATCGTACTCAACAAAATCGACATTCTGGATACCGCGGAGGACGTCACGCGCATTGAGAACTTCATCAATGAGAATGCGCGTGTGCTTTTGGGCTTCGCCCCTGAGGTTTTCCCGATTTCGTCACGCTTGGCCCTGCGCGCCAAGCAGACGGACGATAGTGCTTTGCTGGCTGAGAGCCGGATCGAGGCGTTGGAGCGCTATATCGTCACGACCTTGGACGAGAAAGAGCGCATCCGCCTCAAATTGCGCAATCCCATTGGTGTGGCGCTGCACCTGATCGAAAAATATGCGCAGATTGTCCACGAGCGGTTGACGTTATTGGAAGATGATTTCGGAGTCATCGCCGATGTGGAGCGCGAAACGGCAATGTACCGGGAAGACCTGACCCAGCAGTTTCATCATCGTCTCGCCGAGGTGGACAATGCCCTCTACGAGTTTGAGAACCGTGGTATGGCCTATTTCGACGAAACCGTACGCCTGTTGCGCGTTTTTGATCTGGTGAACAAACCGAAGTTACAGGAAGAGTTTGCCCATCAAGTGGTTGGGGATGTTCC
Organism: Anaerolineae bacterium; assembly: GCA_049975385.1. Classification (GTDB taxonomy): domain Bacteria; phylum Chloroflexota; class Anaerolineae; order B4-G1; family SLSP01; genus DSWT01. The sequence goes on from JBNGDO010000021.1 coordinate 26,420, forward strand.
ACAAGTAGTTGAACAGCGTGTCAATGAGATCATCGATTGGCTGGTGAGCAGCAACGTGCGTCAATGGCAGGCTGTGCAGGAGCATGTTGTCAGTCGGCGAGACAAATACGAAGAGCATCTTGTCGGGCAGGCTGGTGGAAATTTTACCTATGATCGTGCTCATTTACTCGACACAGTGGGGCGGGTGGCGCAGCAAGTCCTGGAGAACTACGACAGGATGGAGGAATCCACCCGCATCGCTGCAGAGGTTCAACGAGCGGTCGCGGGTACGGCTTTGGTCGAGGTCAGCGCGCTAAGCCTCGGTGCGCTTGTCACGACATTGGCCACGACAAGCGCTGCTGATTTGACCGGCATTCTCGCTGCCGGAACCGTGGCAGTCCTGGGATTGCTCGTGATCCCTGCCAAGAAGCGCGCGGTCAAAAAGGAACTGCACGACAAAATCGCCGCGGTACGCGAGCAACTGATGCATAGCCTAAACACACAGTTCACCCGTGAATTGGAGCGTGCGCTGCACGACATCGAAACCGCGATTGCACCGTATACACGCTTTATCCGTGCCGAGCGCAAGAATCTAGAGACTATGCGCGATGAACTAAAAAACATCGAAAATTGGCTAGAACGTCAGGCGCATACCATTGATGCAATGTAGGGGCGCATTTCGGAATGGACGATTTGCAGCCTTGTCTTCTGACGACGGCCCCTCGGCTGCGTACTCTCCCCCATTCTGAAATCCCCCAATGTAGTCATTTGGTGATTACCCACATGTTGCACTATGCGCGCGATTCATTCACCGCAGAGATCGCAAAGCACGCAGAGAAAGCTTCTTTTGGCATGGTTCAGACAGCCGCGCAGTTAGATTGACACTTCAAAGCTAACAAGAAAATTTCTTGTGGCAAATTTTCGTGAGTACAGGTCGAATTTTCCCGTTTTGACCTCAACATTGGTCAAAAATGCCGAAAACGCTTGTTCGGGAAGCCACTTTGGTAACAGTGTGATCAGAAAGGGCTGGCGCCGTCGATTGCCACCTGCAGAAGTGTCAATCTAACTTAGACCCTGCCCTTCTTTGATATATCTCTCTGCGCCCTCAGCGTGCTCTGCGGTGAGATATGGGTAATCACCAGGTAGCATGAATTGACATCAGTCAGAGGCCGTGTTACACTAATTGTGTACGTAGCGCCTGACGGACGCGGCGCGAGTCTTGCGCCTTGACTTTCTGGTCGCTTGCTGTATTTTCATTATTGAGAATGGCGTAATTTCAATCCAGGTCTAAGTTAAGGAGGTTCAAATGCGCGGCAACAAAACCTTACTTATCGTCGCGGTATTGCTCATCATCCTCGTTGTGGTGGCGGGTGGTGTGTATTTCTATATGCAAACCCAGAAAGCCCCTGAGGTGGAGGAGTTGGCTGAAGCGACGCCGACGCCCGAGCCGGTTGTGTATACGGATATTGTAATTGCGATGCAGAACATTAGCCGTGGGTTGGAGATCAAAGTCGAAGACAACGCGATTGCTCTCCAGCGCTGGCCACAAGATGCCCTGCCGCCAGAATATTACACCTCCCTGGAAGAGATCGACGGCAAATTCGCGCGGATGGACATCCCGCGCGGGATGCCGGTCCTGCCGAATATGCTCGGTGCACCCGGCGGGATGTTGGCGGCCTCCGGCTCGGCAGCGGCGCTCTTTGAACCCGCAGACCGGGTGGCTTACGCGATCCCGATGGACACGCAAGGGGCGGTGGCCTGGGCGCTCAAACCTGGCGACCGTGTCGATGTGATTGCGGCGTTGTCGACTTATTCTGTGGACCCGCAAGTGATTAATGAGGGTGTCAAACAGTTCATGACCTTGATTGAGGATCCGCAGATGCCTGTACAGACCGGTAACTTCGGGCACTTTGAACTGCTGCCCCATGGACTTTATGGCGCTGTGACCGGCGTCAGCACTAGCGACTTCACTAGCCTGATCGTGCAATTGACCGTCCAGGACGCAATCGTCTGGCACGTCGGTTTGTGGGAGGATGTTGAGGCAAGCACGATTGAGAGTACGACGCCTGTAACCCCCGCGGTAACTGGAGGCGGTGGCGGTGGTCTTCTGGGCGGTGGCGGAGCGGCTGCGCCTGCTGCCACGCCAGAGGTTGCTGCGTCGGCTGCGCTTGTGGAGTACCGCGATGTCGAACCGGTTACCCTGCTGGTTAGTCGTGAGGATGCGTTGATTTTGAAATACCTCATGGAGATGGGAGCCGATTTGGACCTGGTTTTGCGCTCGGCCGGTTTCACGGGCACGGTCATTCAAACGCAACCTGTCTGGTTCCGCTACATTCTCGACAAGTATCAATTGCCAGACACAATGCCTACCGATCTTGTCGCGCCTGCGCCTGTCCGTGCGCCACTAGAAGTTCCGCCTATGGCTACGCCGGAGCCAGTTGAGTAAGGAATAGGTATGGCCGAAAAAATCCGTGTAATGATTGTCGACGACATCGCGGAGACGCGAGAGCAGTTGCGTAAGCTGCTCTCGTTTGATCCCGATATCGAAGTCGTCGCTATGGCCGGTAGCGGTGAGGAAGCCCTGAAAAGTATCACAGAGGTTTTCCCCGATGTGGTGTTGATGGATATCAACTTGCCCGGTATGGACGGCATTGCCACGACTGGCAAGGTTGTGGAAGCCATCCCTACCGTGCAGGTCATTATGCTCTCGGTCCAGGGGGAAACCGACTACATGCGCCGGGCGATGATGGCTGGCGCACGGGATTATCTGACCAAACCACCAAGTGCCGATGAACTGTTGGATGCCATTCATCGCGCTTACACACTGCGGCAGAAAATGGGAACCGGACAACTTACTCCCGTTCCGGGACAACCGCAGGTCGCTGTGACTGGCACGCGTGCTACCAATGCCAAGATTGTGACAATCTACAGCCCTAAAGGTGGCACAGGATGTACGACATTAGCGGTCAACCTGGCGATTGCGATGCAGACAGCATTGGGGACAGATGCTAAGGTGTGTCTGGTCGATGCGAATCTGCAGTTTGGGGATGTCGCCATCTTTATGAAACTGCAAGCGACCCGCACGCTTGCTGATCTTGCTCCGCATGCACAAGATCTGGACGTTGACCTGTTGCGAGGCATTCTGGTGTCGCATACGTCCGGCGTGCAAATCCTGGTTGCCCCGGCAGCGCCTGAGGAAGCTGAGGTGTTTCGTGATGGTGGCGTCGAGGAGAGCGGTGCAAATGCGCGCTTCAGGGCAATTCTAGAATTCGTGCAGCGAGAGTTCGATTACATCATCGTTGATACAGCGCACCAGGTTGATGATGTGATTTTGGCGGCGTTAGATGTAAGCGATTTGTTCGCTGTCGTAACGCGCCCGGTTATTCCTGAGATACGCGGGGCGCGGCAGTTTATTGATTTGTTGCAAAAATTGAGTTACCCTATGGATAAGGTCTCTTTGGTCATCAATGGAGTGGACAATAAGCGGATGGGCATCCAGCCCGAAGCTATTGAGCGGGCGATGATGCCTGCTATGATACACATTCCTTATGATGAGCGCATTGCGTTGCGTGCTGCCAATTACGGCGAACCGCTTATCCTCAAGAACTCACGAACTCCAATTGGGCAGGCGATTGTTAACTTTGCAACTGAAATACAAAAGCACTTCGAGCAACCGGTAGAAGATACCGGTCCTGTGAGTGAAGCGCAGAAACGGCCTGGTATAGGTCGTTTGTTATAGAATCTATCCGAAAATTCGCCTTTTACGCACCAGAAACGCTCGCTGGCACATTTTCGGATAGCGTCATAGTCTAAAGTGGGGAGATGAGCCGTGTCACTCTTGCGTAGAATTGAAAAGAAACCCTCGCCTTCAAAGACGCCCACATCCGTTAAACCCGAAGCAACCCGCAGTGATGCAGGTGGAGAAGTTCAACGGCGTGCCGTGCCGCGCGCGCGGGATGCCTATATGGACTTGAAAACTCGCGTGCAGAACCGCCTGATCACCGAAATGGATCCTTCGATGGATGTCTCCCGCACCACTGAAGTGCGTGAGACAATCAAAGAGATGTATGAAGCGATTCTTCAGGAAGAGAGTATCATCCTGGGACGTAAGGAGCGCGACGCACTTTTTGAGCAGATCGTGGCGGAGATTCTGGGACTAGGGCCGCTGGAGCCGCTTCTGGCAGATGAATCCATTACCGAGGTAATGGTGAATGGTCCCAAAAAGATTTTTGTGGAACGCCATGGCAAGGTACAGCGTGTGAACCTGGCTTTTGAATCCGACGAACACTTGATGCGGATTATCGAGCGTATTGTAGCGCCATTGGGCCGTCGTATCGACGAGAGTAGCCCTACCGTGGATGCGCGCTTGAAGGATGGTTCGCGTGTTAACGCCGTCATCCCCCCGATCGCTTTGAATGGTCCCACCTTGACCATCCGTAAATTCTTTAAGAAGCCGCTTACTATTGAAGACTTGATTCGCTTCGGTTCAGTCACCGAGGAGGCGGTCGAGTTCTTACGAGCCTGCGTGATTGCAGCCGTCAATATTGTCGTTTCTGGCGGCACGGGCACCGGGAAGACGACTTTCCTCAACGTGCTTTCGAGCTTCATCCCTTCGGACGTGCGCATCATCACGATTGAGAATGCGGCGGAGTTGCAACTCCGTCAGGAGCATGTCGTCACTCTGGAATCGCGCCCGCCCAATGTAGAAGGCAAGGGAGAGGTGAGCATCCGTGATCTGGTGATCAACTCGTTGCGGATGCGCCCAGACCGCATCGTGGTGGGTGAGTGCCGTGGTGGCGAGGCTTTGGATATGCTCCAGGCGATGAATACCGGTCACGAAGGGAGCATGACGACACTCCACGCTAACAATACCCGTGATTCGCTTTCGCGATTGGAAACCATGGTGTTGATGGCTGGTATGGAGTTGCCTCACCGCGCGATTCGTGACCAAGTGGCCAGTGCTATCGATATGATCGTGCAATTGGAGCGCATGCGCGATGGGTCGCGCCGTGTTGTCTCCATCACCGAAGTCCAGGGTATGGAAGGCGATGTGATTACCACGGCTGATATTTTCAAATTCGAGCAAGCCGGCTTTGAAGAGGGAAAGGTTATCGGCCGCTTGCGCCCGACCGGGATCCGCCCCAAATTCATGGAGAGAATTGAAGAGAGCGGCATTCATTTACCGCCATCGATCTTTGGCGTGGCGCAGCGTGTGCGTTACTAGAATTTACGTACACCGCGCTTGATGGATAGAAAGGCGAATAAACGATGAACCCCATTATACTCATTGGTGGTGGCGCGCTCGTCCTCGTTGCGATCATCTTGCTGGTGGTAGGTCTGTCGGGCAGACCTGCTGGCCAGGAGCTTGTTGAAGAACGCTTGGGTGAAACTGAAAAGAAGCCCAAGAAGAAAGAAGAGAAGAAAGACAAACGTGAATCTGCCGTCGGTGCGGCGGTGGATCGCGCTGTAGCGGGACGCGGTTTTGCGCAAAATCTGGCGACACAGTTAGCGCGTGCTAACCTTAAATGGACGGTCGGCGAATTCATTGTGATGACTGTGATTTTCTCCGCCGGTGCTGGGTTGCTCTTTTTTGTCCTTAAACGCATTGTTCTCGTGCCGGTTGGTATTCTCGCTGGCTTTTTTCTTCCGCGTATCTATCTTTCTATGCGGAAGAACAAACGCCTTAAGCAGTTCAACGATCAACTGGGCGATGCCCTGAACCTGATGGTGAACTCGCTGCGAGCCGGTTACAGCACGATGCAGGCAATGGAAGTTATCTCCAATGAAATGCCGGAGCCCATTTCCGAAGAATTCGGGCGGGTCGTGCTAGAATTACAACTCGGCGTTCCATTCGACACGGCGATGGTAAACTTAATGCGCCGGATGCCAAGCGCCGACATGGACCTGGTCATAACAGCGATGAGCGTACAGCGTGAAGTGGGTGGTAACCTGGCTGAAGTCCTCGATGCTATCAGCTTCACCATTCGCGAGCGGGTGCGTATCAAGGGTGAGATCAAAGCTATGACCGCTCAGGGCCGCATTACCGGCTATGTTATCACGGCCTTGCCATTTGCGTTAGCTGGCCTCGTCTATATGATGACCCCCGACTTCATGGGGGAGTTGTTCACCGACCCTTGTGGATGGATAATGATCGTCATCTCGTTGTTGATGATTGGCTTGGGTTATTTTTTCATTAACAAAATCGTGAGTATCGAAGTATAGAGGGAGGGAACGATGCTACCCGTTATCCTTGGGGGGATCGTTATGTTGGTGCTGGTTGTAGTATTGGTCTCGATGCGTCGGGCTGGCACGGCACAGAGCCTTGACGACCGCTTGAACGAGTTGGCGGCTTTAGGGCAGTCGGTTACCTTGGAAGAGCTTGAGCTTTCCCAGCCTTTCTCGCGGCGCGTCCTTATTCCTATGCTTGAAGCCCTCAGCAAGATGGCGCAGCGTTTTACTCCACAGCAAACCATCGAAGCTTCGCGCCATAAATTGGAACTGGCCGGCCTGGCGCACAAGATCAAACCTGCTCAATTTCTCGGTTATCGTATGGCGGCAGCGATTGTCTTGTGCATAGCGTCCTTGATGATTATCTTTGTCACAGCCTTGCCTTTCTTCCAGCGCCTGTTGATCATCGTCATCGCATTTGTGCTCGGCTATCTGTTGCCCTCCGTGTGGCTCGGTTCCAAGATTAGTTCGCGCCAGGCGAGCATCATCAAAGCCTTGCCGGATGCTCTGGACCTTTTGACTATTTGTGTTGAAGCTGGTCTGGGTTTCGACGCCGCGATGTCGAAAGTGGCTGAAAAATGGGATAATGAATTGAGCCTTGCTTTCCTGCACACGGTGCAGGAGATGCAATTGGGGAAGTTGCGGCGTGAGGCTATGCGCAATATGGCCAACAGTATGGATGTGCCTGATATGACCACATTCGTCGCCGCGATTATTCAGGCTGACACGCTTGGTGTCAGTATGGCGAAGGTGATGCGGATTCAGTCGGATACGATGCGCATGAAGCGTCGCCAACGCGCTGAAGAAAAAGCCCGCCAAGCGCCGGTTAAAATGATGTTCCCATTGGTGTTTTTCATCTTTCCCACCATCCTGATTGTGCTGTTGGGACCGGCGATTATCAAGATCAAGAACATCGGCATTTTCAATTCTTAACGGAAAACGTGAATAAGATCCTACGGTACGCTTGGAGTGTGTATCGCCAGGTCTTAGACCTTTTTGTTCCGCCGCGCTGTGTGGTGTGTAAGCAAGTTGGGACTTGGCTTTGTGATCGTTGTGTGCAACAAATTCCCCTTTTTGATGCGCCCCTGTGTCCCAGATGCGGGCGTCCCGAAAAAGTCGCTGAGAGCGGCGTCGCTGAGGACGGCGAACCTGAGGGCGGTGCTGGACATCTCTGTGCCGTGTGCCGTGTTGCTCCACTCCGGGTGGCGCCTATTTGCTCGGCATTCTTGTTCAAGGATGAAATCCGTGATGTTATTCACGCGCTCAAATATCGGGGCGCGAGTGACATTCTCAAACCTCTAGCTGGACGCCTGGCCGAAAGTTGGCACTATCATAACATACAAAGCGATGTTCTGGTTCCGGTTCCACTTCACGCTAACCGTGAAGCCAAAAGGGGGTATAATCAGGCTGCTCTGATTGCCAAAGCGATAGGGCGCCAGGTGGGCGTGCCGGTCGCGAACAAGGCATTGTTGCGGGTTCGTGAAACAGCCTCGCAGACACATTTGAATCGGAATGAGCGTAAGCGGAATGTGGAGGCGGCTTTTACGTGTGTGACGTGCGCCCCGTTTACCGGAAGGCGCGTCACGCTGGTTGATGATGTCGCTACTACCGGTGCGACTTTAGATGCGTGCGCAGCGGCGCTGTTAACCTGCGACGCGCAAAGCGTCAATGCTTTCACACTGGCACGTGCCCCCTGATTGTAGGTCAGAAAGGGGGTTAATACAACCCGGATTGATACAACCGAAGTTTAGGACACCTTTGGTATCAATGGGCCAAGCATGGCAAGTTGCTTCTTCAGCGGGCCCTAACTTTTAAGGAGGATTACCTATGGAGATGTTACAGATTTACACGCGCAATATAGAGTTAACCGAACGAGTACGGGATTACGTTGAGGCAAAAGTTGCCAAATTCGAGCGATTTCTGCCCTCGCTCGAAACCATCCGCGTGGACCTCTCCGAAAGTAACGCGCGGGATAGTAGCCGCCGCATGGTGGCGCAGATTACGATCAATGTTCCTAAAGCCATCTTGCGGGCGGAAGAGCGTGCCGGGGATATTTTTGCCGCCATCGATGCGGTAATGGATAAAATGTACCGTCGAGTAGATCGGTACAAGGGGCGCAAAAAGACAAGGCGGCGGGCTGCCCCGTTGACCAGCGAATCGCTTGAAATCGCGGCTGAGGAGGAACTCGAAGAAGAAGCGCCTCACATTGTCCGCGTTAAAGAATTTGAGGTCAATTCCATTACACCCGAAGAAGCCATTGAGCAGATGGAGCTTTTGGGTCATCTTTTCTATATCTACCTCGACGGTAACGATGGCCGTCTTAGCGTCATCTATCGTCGCGAGGCTGGCGATTACGGTGTCTTGAAGCCCGTGTATTGATTGAACCTTTGAGGGCGATAATTGCCAGGGGCGCGGTCAAACCGCGCCCCTTTGCTTTCAACTCCTCAGCTATGCCTCCGGTGCTGCCGTGGTTTGAGCCTTGCTTTCAGGCAGCGGCAAGAGAGTTTCCTCAAGCGCCGTCTCTATGCTTTCGACCAGCACCAGATTGAGTTTCTTCAGAATATTGCGGGGAATTTCCGGCAAATCCTTAGCATTGCGCGCCGGCAAGATAACTTTCTGTACGTTGGCCCGATGTGCCGTGAGCAATTTCTCCTTCAAGCCGCCGACGGGGAGGACGCGCCCGCGCAGTGTGATTTCCCCAGTCAACGCGACGTCACGACGGACTGGACGACCGGTAAAGGCCGAGAACAACGCGATCGCTATCGTGATCCCGCCAGAAGGGCCGTCTTTCGGAACAGCCCCTTCTGGAAGATGGATGTGGATGTTGGTTTTCTCGAAAATCTCGGGATCAATGCCCCATGCTGGGGCCTGAGAGCGCAAGTGCGTTAGTGCAGCTTGCGCTGATTCTTGCATGATGTCGCCTAGTTGTCCCGTGAGGATGAGTGTGCCCTTGCCAGGAAAGAGGGCGACTTCAACCGGTAGCAAGTCGCCACCGTTCGGCGTCCAGGCCAGCCCCATTGCCAGGCCGACCCGGTCTTGCTGTTCCAGATGATCGCTGAGATAGCGGGGTGGCCCCAGATATTTTTCGAGCGTCTTTGCTGTCACGTTGACAAGCGGTCGCTTATTTTCGGCCAAGCGGCGGGTAGCTTTGCGGCATAGACTGCCGATCTCCCGCTCCAGGTTGCGCACTCCGGCCTCGTACGTGTACTGGCGAATCAGCGTGTGCAGTGCTAATTCGCGGAAGTGCAGTGGGTGCTCTTCCAACCCGTTGAGTTCCACCTGGCGTGGGATCAAAAATCGCTTGGCGATTTCGATCTTTTCCTCCTCGGTGTAGCCTGGAAATTCGATGACTTCCATACGATCTCGCAGAGCCGGTGGGATGGTATCCAGGATATTCGCCGTAGTGATGAACAATACTTTGGAGAGGTCATAGGGAATTTCCAGGTAGTGATCGGAGAAGTTGTAGTTCTGTTCGGGATCCAGTACCTCCAACAGCGCGGATGAGGGATCGCCACGGAAATCCTGTCCCAGCTTATCGATTTCGTCCAGCATAAAGACAGGATTCAGTGTTCCGGCGCGGCGTATTGTCTGGATGATGCGCCCTGGCAGCGCGCCAATGTAAGTGCGCCGGTGTCCGCGGATCTCGGCCTCGTCGCGCACGCCGCCGAGTGAGACGCGCACGAATTCGCGGCCCAACGCTTCGGCGATGGAGCGCCCCAGCGACGTCTTTCCCGTGCCCGGCGGCCCGACGAAACATAGGATGGTGCTACGACTTTTCTCAGGTGCCATACGGCGCACCGCGATGTATTCGAGGATGCGTTCTTTGGCTTTCGACAGACCGTAATGCTGGGATTCCAGCACCTGGGCAGCATTTTTGATTTCCAGATTGTCTTCGGTAATCTTGGTCCACGGCAGGTGAAGCAACCAATCCAGGTATGTGCGCACCATGGTGACTTCGGGTGACATCACAGGCATCATTGCCAGCCGTGCCAGCTCTTCTTCGACCCGCTTGCGTGCTGCATCGGGTAACTCGATGGCGGCGAACTCCTCTTGCAGTTGTGCAACGTCACGGGTGAAAACGTCCGTCTCGCCTAACTCGCGCTGGATCGCGCGCAGTTGCTCGCGCAAGAAATACTCACGCTGCGATTTGTCGACTTCCTGCTGCACGCTGGTGTGAATCTGATTTTCCAGTTCCAGAACGTCTAGTTCACGCGCCAGATGGGCGCTGATCTTTTGCAGTCGCTCGGCGATGTCGAAGGTTTCCAGAAGATCCTGGCGTGCTTCGAGGGGCAAATTGATCATTTGTGCGATGACGTCGGCCAATTGCCCTGGATCGCTTACGTTCATGGCATAGACGTAGGCTTCTTCGGGGAGAGCCTGGTTCAGATTGACGGCTTTCTCAAACATCGTCAAGACAGCCCGCATCAGCGCTTCGACGTGCGCGCTCTCCTCAATGGGCTCCGGCAGCAGGTCCACGTTTGCCATCAGGTATGGCACGCGCTGGGTGTATTTGAGGATCTTTACCCGCTGGACGCCTTGCACGATGGCGCTATTGCTGCCGTCGGGCAGGCGGATCGAGCGCGCGATAATGACTTCGGTGCCCACTTCGTAGAGGTCTTCTGCCTTGGGATACTCATCCGTCTCGGCGTTGTGCTGTGCAACGACTACGAGTGGCCAGTCCTCCTGAATGGCGATATCCAGCGCGTGTATCGAGATTTCGCGTCCCAGGTAAAGTGGTGTCACCATCTGCGGGTAGACGACGAGGTCCCGCATTGGCATAATGATCGCCTCGAACGGGCCATCGTTGTTATCATCATGCGGCATATCCAAAAGATCACCGAACAAGTCTTCCGGCGTAAATGGAGATTTATCCCAACTCATCGAATTCTCTCCGTGTTCCTCAGTTAAAATCGCCACAATCTTAACAGATTCCAGTAGTTTAGCCATCCGGCGAACACACAGCCGGCCAGCGCGACCAGGGTGTAGTGCATGCGGCGTACTGTGCTCCAATACCGGCCTCGCCACGCCACCCCTGCAAGGAGCAACATCACAATCAGCCCGCTGATCAGCCCTGCGATGAACAAGTGAGCCAAGAACGATAGGTCTGGCAAGGCATCGATCAACACGGTCACGCCGATCACCAACATTCCTACCGGATACAAAAGGTTGAACGCACTAACCCACTGGAAGATGCTGCGCGCTTCGACGATGATCCAGGGGGCGTGTTCTGGAATGCGATCCAGCGATCCGGCGATCAATGCCGAGACAAAGAGCAGGACACACCCGATCAGGATGCTCAGATGAAAAGGGCGTGTCTCATACCACGCCAGTTTGATGAAGACCTTGTGTGGATCGTAATCGTAGAAGCCGTAGCGCGAATCTTCGCGGTGGAAAATTAAGATTCCTTCTCCATCTACAGCTTGAAAGACCCCGGGTTCCGTGGCGGCGTAAGCCACGCCGTCGAGGTGCAACTGGCCGTTTGTTGTGGCCTTCATGGTGTAATAGCGCGTGAACATGTAGATGAACTTGTCGGCTCGACTATACGACCAACGGCTCTCGCGGTATGCACCGGCAAATTCCTGTGCCAGCGCTGGGTCGCCGGTTCGTGTCTGCGCTTTAGGCTCCACAGGATAATAGTGATCCAAAAACGCTTGTCGGAACTCGCGCCCCGTCTCAAAGGGTGTTTTGCGATTGTAGACGACAAACGCACCGATGTTGTGTTCCGGCAGCAAGAAAATCATGCCCTCGAAGAACCCTGTACTGCTTCCGTGCCAGAGAAGGTGCTGTCCATTGCGCGCCCATTCTGCCAGTCCATACGTGACACCCGGCAATCGAGGATCGTGCGTGAATTGCTGCTGGTGCATCTCTTGCGCCGTTGCGGCCTGCAGAATGTGTGTCTCGCCGTAGCGACCCTCTTGCAGATGCGCAATCATTAATTTGGCGATGTCGGTCACGGTCGCGGTGAGGCCCACGACGGGCGCAGAAGGGAAGTACTCGTGCAACGGGAGTGGACCGGTTAGTCCCGGATAATGCCCCAGAGCCAGGTCGGGCATCCATGTCGCCGGCACAGGCTGGCGGATGGTCGACCGGTGCATCTCCAAAGGCGCGAGTATGTTCTCCTCGATGTATTGCTCGTAGGATATTCCTGTCACCTGCTCGATGATGTACCCGGCCAGGGCCGCGCTGTAGTTGGAATAGCCGATGATCTCTCCTGGTGGGTAGACCCGTGCGGGTAACTTGCGGACGACGTACTCGGCCAATGGCAAACCATCGTTTGGGCCGAACCGGAAGAGGTTGCTGAGTTGGTCTTCGAATCCAGGGGTGTGCGTCAGTAAGTGGTGGAGGGTGATTGGCTCAGGGTAGGTTGCCGGAATCTGGAAATCGGTGAGATAGGTGTTCACATCGGCGTGGAGGTCGAGGCGTTCTTGTTCGACAAGTTGCATCACCGCGGTCCACGTTAACAGTTTGGTGACGGAGCCAGCGTGGAACAGCGTGCGGTCGGCCTGAACCGGTGTCTGGCTGCGGCTATCGGTGACTCCGTAGCCCTTGGCAAAGAAGAGTTCGCCATCCACGACCACGGCCACTGCCGCGCCAGGGATTTGATACTCCGTTAACTGCGTTGAGATGAATGCGTCCAGGAAGGCTTCCATCTCTGCCGGATCGGTAGACGGTAGACGGTAGACGGTAGACAGGGAGGAGGAGACTGCACGGGTAGGCGTTGCTAACAACATCAGTAGCATGAGTGCGCTCAGGCACGTCACGCGGATGCGGTTCGCTGTGCGATTCCCCCAGCGCCGTTCTACCACGGTTCGTCGTCCCAATCTCCTAGCGGTAGGCTCAGACCTTTTTCCCGCGCCCAGGCCACACGCACGTCCGCAACAAGGAAGACCGAGCCGGTGGCGATGACGCCCAGTCCCGGCTCGAGCTGCTCACGTGCTGTGGCTAACGCGTGTGCCGGTTCCATGAAGACGTCAGCAGTTTTGCCCAGCGCCGCGCATTGTTCAGCGAGTGCCTCTGGCGCGGTAGAACGGGGATGATAGGAACGGGTTACCAATACTCGTTCGCACAACGGGAGAAGCGCCTCCAGCACGCGTGGCACGTCTTTGTCGTTGGAAGCGCCGAAGATGAGGAGCCAGCGTGTGTCCGGGAACCATGTTTTCAGTGAGTGAGCCAGCGTTTCTGCCGAGTACGGATTGTGCGCGCAGTCGATGATGACCGGCGGTTTGCGCTGCAAAATCTCCATGCGACCTGGCCACTGTGTCTGTGCCAGTCCAGCCCTCACTGTGGCGGGAGTGGCCCATGCATGGCCGTTCGCGTACAGAACCGCAGCCGTGGCGATGGCGACGGTTGCATTTTCGTGCTGGAAATCCCCGAGCAGTGACAAAGTATACACGCCGTCGAAGGCCGAGGCGGTCTGAGTCTGCCGCACTGCGATTGTCTGTTGCTCAAGGTTATGTTGTAAGGCTTCCCAGGTCCAATCCTGTCCGGCTACGGTCAATGGGGCGTCACGTTCGGCGGCGATGGTTCCCAAGACGACCAAGGCCTCCGGCTTTTGCGGCGCACTCACCACCGGTACGCCGGGTTTAATGATACCGCCTTTCTCGCGCGCGATATCGGCCAGAGTATTGCCCAATAAGCGCGTGTGATCGAGGCTCAGAGAAGTGATGATGCTGACCTCCGGTGTGATCACGTTGGTCGCATCCAGCCTGCCGCCCAGTCCCACCTCGATCACCCCAATGTCTACTTGCTGCCGCGCGAAGTAGAGGAACGCGATCCCGGTGGTGACCTCGAACAGTGTCAGCCCTTCGACGCTCTCGACAGCCGGACGAACTTCGGCGATCAAAGCGGCCAACGCCTCGCGTGAAATCGGCTCGCCATTGATCTGAATGCGCTCGCGGTAGGTGTGTAGATGTGGCGAGATGTACAAAGCTGTTCTTAGCCCCCCGGCGCGCGCTGTGGCTGCCAGCATCGCTGAAACCGAGCCTTTGCCTTTCGTTCCGGCGATGTGGAGGGTGGGATAATGGTAGTGTGGATTTCCCAGCTTCTCCAAAAACTCATCCACACGCTCCAACTTGAACTCGTGTGGTGTGTAATGCTTAACCCGGCGTTTCTCGTAATCTACCAGGCTATACAGATAACGCAGTGCGTCGTGATATTCCATGGTTTCTTCTTCTGGCCTTCTTGCTTATACAAATAAAGGAGCCAAAAGTCGGCTCCGGGGAAGATTGTACTCTCTTTTGAGGTTTTGACAAGGGCTTTATAGGCGCGAAATATGCAATTGAGGTTTGTCAAATTGGAAAAGGGTGGTATACTCTCGCCTGTCAGTTCGATAGCGCGTTGGGGGCTCGTCTAACGGTAGGACAGCGGACTCTGAATCCGTATGTGGGGGTTCGAATCCTCCGCCCCCAGCCTAAAAAGAGACGGCCCGAAAGGGCCGTCTTTCGTTTTTTCTCAGGCGACGTGGTTGGCCTTGCCGGTCATCGTCTCGATGTGTACCTGGCCGATCATAACCTTCTCCAAAGCTTTGGGCGTGACCAACCTCGCTTTCACCACTTCGGGATCGGATTCCAGACGGTCGACCATCAGAGACAGCGCGCGGCGTTTTTCATCGACATCCTCCACAAAGGTGACGCGCCCCTGGAATTGCACCGAGCGGAAAGCGTGATCGCATTTGCCGTCTTGGTAGCCGTTGTCCTCCACGATTTGGCCCCACACGGTGGGATTTGCCCGCAGATAGTCCATCTTTTTTCCTTCGCCAGCGCAGTGGAAGTACAGACAGCCCGCAGCCCGATCGTAACCGTAATTCACTGTGGCGAGATAGGGGGCGTTGTCCTTGCACAATGCCAGCGTCACAAACTCCTGCCCAGCAATGATAGCCCACATCTCTGCGGGATCGGTGATGGCTTTTTCGGAACGGCGCAAATGGTAAACCTGCATCGACATCTCCTTATGGAAATAATATGATGACATTATACCATTGCCATCATCTGCTGCTGTAAGGCCGTTCCAGGAAAATAAACCAGCCAGACTTTGGCGCTGGCGCAGGAACTTTCCTCTGATGTGGCCTGGTTTAAATCCCGGAACTACCTAAGCGTCTGTGCGCTCGCTATAAAGTGCCATTGTGTTGATTCTGGATGCATCGGCAAGCTACGAAATGAGTAGGATTATGCTTGCCCTTTCTTCGCCTTGTCTTATACTTGTTTTAGTGGTTGGCACTGTATCAAGACATTGGAAGGAAAACACTCAATGCTACGTTCTACACTTAAGCGTAACCTGTTTCCCATAGCTCTGATTACGCTCGGGGGCTTAATTTGTGTCGCGATCATCCTCTACGTATTCCGCGCCTACCTGGCGATAGTTGTGTGGGTGTTGCTTGGGCTACTTATGATAGGCGTTGGTGTGCTTGGGATCGTAGCCAGTAATCCGAAAAACAAGCTCCTCGCCGGTGGTGAACCATCACGATCATCCAAGGGAAAGCCTGGGACTCCGCCGCCCTCGATAACGCCACCGAAATCTTCAGCTGCCAGGACAAAGAAAATCGGATTCGGGCAGCAGGATACAATCACGATTTCCAAACCAGTGCTTGTCGGCGGGGGGGTGCTTGTAGCGAGCCTTGTTTTGATGTTACTCTGCAACGTTGGAACAGCACTGCGCTCTCTGTTAACCGTTAGGCGCACCCAAATCGTTGATTGTCGTGAGGCCTCTCTCTATGCTGAGGAAGGTTGGCGGTTCGTATCGGCGTATTCATATCGTTTGGAAGATGAGGTTTCAAGCTACACGGAGCACACCGATTGCGTGATGGAGCGAGAGCAGTTTGTTTGGGCCAAGGATACGCACGCTCCAGAAGAAGATGTAGCTATAGACGAGACATTTACGAATGATATGGATACCGATAGCCTCGACCCCACGGCATATTGGGAACCAACACAAACATATCCTCCACAATCGGCTCCCACACAAAAGCCTCTGCCTACTTCCACCGTTGGGGCTGTGAGTTCCCCATTGCCGACTTGGACGCCACCACCTTCTCCTACTCCTTTGCCTACAGTTGGCCCTACCGCTACGCCGCTGGCCCTTTCTCCTACACCGTCCCCGGTCCCACGTACCGACATAGACGTGTGCGAGGTGACATCAAACGACAGCTATCTCAACACCTATGTTCAGTGGGAAGGTGTGATTATCGATACGCCGACATTCGAAGAGGACGGTCTGTGGTTTCAGATACAGTGGACAAACTCGGACACCAGCAGTGAATGCAGCCAGGCCATCTTCTTTGTATCTTACGACGGTGATGAGCGCTTTTTTGAAGAGGACAAGGTCGCTGTAACAGGGACGATCATTGATACGACCTACAAGCACGAAGAAGAAGTAGACGAGACGGCGTATTTTGTGGTCGTTAAAGCGGATTACGTAGAGTTTCTCGGTGAGCAGTAAAACCCAGAGAGTTGTGTGTGGTGACGCGGGTGATTGCGGCAAGATCACTGTGCGGAAAGGTGGACAGCCGGAATGCAATACACGCAATATAGCCACGCCGACGCGTTTCTCGAGCGAATGCGAGGTTACTTTGAGCAGACTGAGGCCCTCAATGGGCTGATGTTTGGGATATGCCTCCAACTGAGAAAAGACCCCTTCAGATATGGGAAACAACAGCCTTTGCTCGCGACCGTCGAGGAGGATGGTATCATCCATCTCGCGGCCTTGATGACGCCGCCGTACAAACTCCAACTCTGCGCGCCAACCGGCAATACTGCCCGAAGTATGGAAACCCTGGCTAACGGATTGGTGGTGAACGAATGGGAGGTGCCCGCCGTCATCGCCGAGAAACATCTCGCCGAAGCGTTTGCCCACGCGTGGGATGCGAAGCAAAAGTGTCGCCATCGCGAAGGGATGTCACAACGCATCCACGAACTCAGGCATGTGCAGGCCATCACGTATGCCCCTGGTGGATTCAGACCGGCTGAACCGCAGGACATTGAGACAGTCATTGCCTGGATGCGGGCGTTCCATCAAGATTGTTTTGGAAACGATGCACCTGAAAGCTCAACACGCGTCACAGAGCAGAGAGTCTGGAACGGCGAATTGTTCTTCTGGAGCGATTCAGCAGCGGTCTCAATGGCGGGGCGCACGCGCCCAACCCCCAACGGCGAAAGCATTGGCCCCGTCTATACGCCGCCGGAACACCGGGGCAAAGGCTACGCGACCTCTGTGGTGGCCGCGTTATCGCAATACATTCTTGATAGTGGCAAGCAGTTCTGTTGCCTGTATACGGATTTGGCGAACCCAACGTCAAATAGCATCTACCGTAAGGTCGGGTACGTTCCCGTCGCCGATGTGATCGACATCCACTTCGATTATTGAGAGGATAAATTCCTCCAGGAGATGTTCTATGGAATTGCAGGAAAAGGTTAAGTCGCTTATCCAACAGATGACCCTCGTCGAAAAGGCATCACTGTGTTCGGGGAAGGATTTTTGGTATCTCAAAGGTATCGAACGCCTGGGAATACCCTCGATCATGGTGACCGACGGCCCGCACGGGCTGCGCAAACAGGCCGGGGCGGCCGATCACGTTGGGTTGAACGAGAGCGTTCCGGCCACCTGTTTCCCGACCGCCTCCGCCCTGGCCGCCACCTGGAACCGCGACCTGATCTACCAGGTGGGGCAAGCCCTGGGTGAGGAATGCCGCCAGGAGAAGGTCGGCGTGATCCTGGGGCCGGGCGCCAACATCAAGCGCTCACCCCTCTGCGGCCGCAACTTCGAGTATTTCTCCGAAGACCCTTACCTGACCGGCGAAATCGCCAAGAGCCACATCAACGGCGTGCAGAGCCAGGGCATCGGCACTTCGCTGAAGCATTATGCGGTCAACAACCAGGAATACCGTCGCATGACGATCGACGCGGTGGTGGACGAACGCGCGCTGCGCGAGATTTATCTCCCCGGCTACGAAATCGCCGTCAAAGGCGCGCAGCCCTGGACGGTGATGTGTGCCTACAACAGAATCAACGGCACCTACGCCTGCGAAAACGCCTATCTGATGACCGGCATCCTCAAAAACGAATGGGGGCACGAAGGGCTGGTCGTCACCGATTGGGGCGCGATGAATGAGCGTGTCGCGGCGCTGCAGGCCGGCGTGGAGCTCGAAATGCCGGGCACGCGGAACGGGAATGATGCTAAAATCGTGGCAGCCGTCGAATCTGGGCAACTGGATGAGGCCGTCTTGGACCGCGCCGTCGAGCGCATTTTGACGCTGATCTTCAAAGCTGCCGAAACGCTGAGTAAAGACTTCACCTGTGATATGCAGGCGCATCACACCTTGGCCCGTCGTGTGGCTGCCGAGGGCGCGGTGCTGCTCAAGAATGAGGGCGACATTTTGCCCCTGCAAAAGACGACGCCCTTTGCCCTGATCGGCCGTTTTGCGAAAACCCCTCGCTATCAGGGTGCGGGCAGCTCGCTGATGAATCCCACTCAGCTCGACAACTTGTACGATGAAGTCTGCAAACTCACCGGCGCGGACAGCCTCCCCTACGCGCCTGGCTATACGGAAAAGGGCGATCAGCCGGATGAAAGCCTGATTCGAGAAGCGCTCACCGTGGCGCAAAAGGCGGAGGTCGTTATCATCTGCGCCGGTCTGACCGACCTGTACGAAACCGAAGGCCTGGACCGCACGCACATGAAGCTGCCGCCCGGTCACGATGCCCTCATCCAACGGATCGCCGTCGCGCATCCGAACGTCGTGGTCGTGCTGAGCAACGGTTCGCCCGTCGAGATGCCCTGGGTCAGCAACGTGCCCTGCATCCTGGAAGGCTACCTGGGCGGGCAGGCTGGTGCCGGCGGGATCGCCGACATCCTGTTTGGCGAGGTCAACCCCAGCGGCAAACTGGCCGAAACCTTCCCCCTCCAACTGGAAGATACCCCCGCGTATCACAACTTCCCCGGCGGGCCGGCCACGGTCGAATACCGCGAAAGCCTCTACGTTGGCTACCGCTATTACGACACCGTGGGACAGCCCGTGCTGTTCCCCTTTGGGCACGGGTTGAGCTACACGCGTTTCGAGTACCGCGATCTGGAGTTGAGCCAACCGCAAGGCCCAGAGGGCGCGTCGCTTACCGTCACATTCAAGGTCAAAAACACCGGGAAAGTGGCGGGCAAAGAGGTTGCCCAGCTCTATGTGCTAGATGTGGAATCCACAGCCTTCCGTCCCGCGAAGGAACTCAAGGGGTTCGCCAAAATCGAGCTACAGCCCGGCGAGGAGACCGGCGTGAAGCTCGAACTGGATCGCCGCGCCTTTGCCTATTTCGATCCGCAGCTTAAGGATTGGCGCGTCGAAGCGGGGGCGTTTGAGATCCTGGTGGGCGCTTCCTCACAGGATATCCGCCTCCGCGCCACCGTTGAGATCGCATCCGCACAGCCCGCTCCCGACCGGACAGCGCCGGACGTTTACCACGCTTTTCCTAAAGGGGCCAGCATCAGCCAAAAGGACTTCGAAGCGCTGCTCGGCCATCCTGTTCCGCCCAACCAGGGGCCGCAGAAAGGTTATTACACGCTCAACACGCCCATCGGCGATATGCAGGACTCATTCATCGGCAGGCAGTTCGCCGGCATGATGAAAAAGCAAATGGAAAAGATGGTGGTAGGAAAAGAGGACACGCCGATGGCGTTGCTTATGGAAGCCGTGTTTCATGAAATGCCGTTGCGGGGTATGCTGATGGGCGACTCGCCCCTCAACCGTGAGATGCTGGACGCACTGCTGCTCATGATGAACGGCCGGTTTTTCAAGGGCTTGTTCGCTTTCGTGCGTGCTGTTTTGAAGAAATAAATACACCGAGGGGTATTACGAAAATACCTATCGGAGCTCTGCTGCTAAACAAAAACGGCGCGCCATTCAATGGCGCGCCGTGTGTTATACAGTCGGGGCGGGCGGATTTGAACCGCCGACCTCACGGACCCAAACCGTGCGC